>DAOTWI010000663.1:0-1850 GCA_034436075.1 Roseiflexus sp. | reverse complement strand
AACACGCGGTTGACCGGCGCGCCGACGGTGGCGGCGCCGAATGAAACCGCCGTTGCCTGGTTGTTCGTCAGCTCCGGGTTGCTCGCGTCGGGACCGTCGTACACCGCGATTTCGGGGAAAGGCTCACCCTCAAACGCGCCGATGTCGCAGGCGCTGCCCTGTGGCCGCGAGATGCCGCGCTGATCAACATCAAAGGGGCTGCTGCCGCAGTCATTGACGCTCGCCGGAATCTGATTGAGCGCGGGCGAACCTGCCAGCAGCGCGTGCGTCGGCGTGGCGCCGCCATTATTGGCGAGCGGACCAAGCAACGGGTTGATCGGCGTCGCTGACTCGACCGCGCCGCTGTTCGGCGTGGTGGTTCCCAGCGGATCGCCGTACCGGTCGCCGGTGGTGTTTGTATCAAAATCGTAATCGCCGACATTTCCGATCAGGTTGTACCCACCGCTGCCGATAAAGCCTGCGATGTCGGGATAGTCGCCTGCCGCGGGCGATGTGTCGGTATTGCCAGCCACCAGGACGCTGCGCAGGGTGATGCTGCCGTTCAAAGCCCCGTCGCCAGCGGTTTGCGAGCCAGTGATGGTAGCATATGCGATCAGAGCGTCATCGCCCGACCAGACTGCGCCGCCATCGCCGCCCGCCTGATTGCCGCTGAATGTGCTATTCTGAATATTCATCCCGTGGAACGCTGCAATGGCGCCGCCGTCGCTGCCTGCCTGATTGCCGCTGAATGCGGCGCCGCTGATCGTCGCCTGTCCGCCGCCGTCGGATCGGAAGGCGATAGCGCCGCCGCTCTCGTCTGATTGATTGCTGTGGAACAGGCTGTTGGCGATCACGCCGTTGAAGTTGAGCGTATACATGGCGCCGCCATCGCTGCCAGCATCGTTGTTCTCGAACACCGTGCGATTAAGCGTCAGTTCAGAGTGGCGCGCAACCAGCGCGCCGCCATCATACGTTGCACGGTTATTCGCGAAGGTGACGCGATTGAGCGTCAGTTCAGAGTGGCGTGCCAGCAAGGCGCCGCCTTCGTCATCATCGGTCTCGCCGTTGCGGAAAGTCAGATCGTTGATCATCGCCACAACACTGTCTGCAAACGTTCCATTGAGGTACAGGAAGCGAAATGGCGGACTTCCAGCCATACGTTCAATCGTGGCGCCGTTGCCGTTGATCGTCAGGCTGTTCGCTGAACTGCCATCAACGACAATGACCGGCAATCCGTTTGGGCTGCCGAACGTATTGTGAACTGCGGTCAGGGTATAGGTGCAGCCGGCTGCGAGTTCGATCGTGTCGGGCTGACCATTGCTATTTGCGGAAGTGATAGCATTGATAAGCGCCGTGACATCGCCGCATGGAATAGTAAACGTGGCTGCCCGACTGATGGGTGCGGGAAGCAACCAGCCTGCGGTGAGCGCGATCAGAAGGAAGAGTGTCATAAGAGAGAATGGTCTGGAATGCTGCATGATCTCATCCTGGCGCTATAGTCGGGATTCTGGACGTCGAACGACATCTGTCGGATGTGACAGGCTGAACCGTTGGTTGCGGAGCGTTTCTCAGTAGCGTTGATGCACAGGTGTGATAGAAGCGGTTGCCACGTTATCGCCGACCATAGATCAACTGTTATGAGAAAGGCTACAGGAATCGTGCGAGCACCTCCTCCAGGCAAGTGTGCGCAGAACTTTGTGCAAGTATACACCGAACCGGAAAAACGCGGGTCAAGATACGGGTTCTAGCCAGAATCGGGCGTGAAGGGAACACAGAGTTGGGTTGATGGCGTCAGGGGGGGCAGGCATGATGTGTCAGGAAACGACGCTCCGGCTGCCAGCGATTGAAATCGCTCCTGGCAGTCCTGCGGC
>DAOTWI010000662.1:0-4603 GCA_034436075.1 Roseiflexus sp. | reverse complement strand
AGTACGATCCGAGCGCCGCCGGGTTCGCCAGATCGGCGGCGACGGTCTGTTGCCCGGGCGCCGCCAGCAGCGCGCCGAGCGAAAAGAGCGCCACACTCACCAGCAGCGCGCCAATTGTGCTGGCACACGCCACGCTTCCCAGCCCCAGCGCCATCAATACGATGCCAAGCATCAGCACCGGGAGCGGGCGAAGCCAGCGTTCTGCCAGACGCACAATCGGGTACTGCAAGAGCACGCTCATCCCTGCATTCAGCGCATAGAGCCAGCTGACCGCATCAGCGGTTCCCGCCAGTGCACGCGCTGCCAGCGGGAGCGAGATGGTCAACTGCACCCACATAAACCAGTATCCCATCAACAGACCATTGAATGCCATAAACCGTCGGTCGCGCAGCGCCATCAGAATGCCCGCCAGCAACTCGCCGCGTTCGGCGGCAACCTGCACCGATGGCAGCAACAGGAAGGTAATCCCGGCAGCGACAAAGAAACACCCGCCAGCCGCGAGCGCAACCAGGGCAAAATCGATCCGCAGCAGCGCAGCGCCCGCCAGCGGACCGAGCGACATGCCCAGCCCACGCACCACCCCCAACACAGCGAAGTAGCGATGGCGCTCCTCCGGGCGCGTCAGCGCCACCATCGCCGCCGATGAAGGCGAATCGAACAACGCGCCGCCAATCGCCGCCAGAATGGCGCTGACCATCAGGAGCGGGTACGTCGTTGCAATGGCCATGGCGCTGAAACTTATTGCACGAATGAGCATCCCGATGACAATCAACTCCTTTGCACCGAACCGGTCTGCCAGCGCGCCGCCGAAGACCGTCAACCCCTGTTGCGTCAACTGCCGGATCGCCAGCACCAACCCCACTGCGCCCGCCGACCATCCCAGGTCATCGACGTACCGTATTGACACAAGGGGAATGACCATAAAGAATCCCCCCCACATGAGAAATGTGATGACAAGCATCACAATCGCGCCACGGCGCCGTGGCGCCTGGGGAAGCATTGTCGGGACGTGTGCGTCTGTCATCAACTCGTCATCCTGACTATCCGATTGGCTATGGACGAATACCGTCGCACGTAGTAGCATGCAGAGTCACAGGCGCTGAATGCAATGTCTTTCACGCTCGATAACCTATCACGAGCATACTGAAAGTTCTTGTCCATGACCCAGGCAGGTCACAGCGAACAGCGGCCGCGCGCCGATGCTTTTCTTCAGGTGCGTGCCGTGAATAATAGCACTCATGCCCGGTTGAGTTCCGAGGCGGATGGCTTCGATCATGACGCAATGACGCTTATCGTCAGGCGTGAGCGGCAACTCAACATGCTAACCCAGATCCTGCACAGCGCCCACGAGATCGACGGCGTGATGCCCGACGCGATACGGATGGTCGTTGAACTGGTTGAAGCGGATGCAGGGGCGCTGCCGCTCATTGCGCGCGGCGCCGAGACGCTCGAATTCCGTTATGGGTATGGGTTGCCTGACGCGCTCCTCGCGTTCACGATCCCGCGGGGTTCAACCCTTGCCTGGCAGATCATCGAGACCCGACTGCCGGTGATGGTCAATGCGTACCATCGCGATGAGCGCGCGCTCCCCGAACTTGTGGCGCACGACATTCGTGCTGTTATCGGCGTACCGGTCGCAGCCGATGAGCAACCGGTCGGTGTGCTCGCTGTCTATCGCATCGGACGCGACGATCCGTTTACCGTTTACGATCTGAACATGTTGACGGTTGTTGGACGGCAGATTGGTCTGACCATCGAGCGCATCAGACGGTATCAGACTGCCGTCCGAGAGGCGGAACGGCGCGTCGCCCTGTTTTATGCCAGCCAACAGATCGGCGCAACCCTTGATTTGCCGCACCTGTATCGCACAATCCATCAGGCAGTGACGTCGCTCATACCCTGTGATTCCTTTGCGCTGGTTCTGATCGACCCGGTGAGCAACCAGTTAGAGATTGTGCACCACGATGCTGACTCACCTGATGCAGCGGAATATGCCGCAGACGAAGCAGTTGCACAGGTCATTGCCAGCGGGCAATCGCTGTGCGTGACAGGCAGCGGGCAGGATACGCGCCTGCTGATCGTCATGCGTCGCGGTGGACGAACGTTCGGGGTAATATTGGCGCGCGCGCGCGCTTCACACATCTATTCTGCCGCTGATCTTGAAATGCTCGATCAATTGGCGACAACCGCTGCCATTGCCATCGAGAACGCTCGCCTTTTCGAGGCGGCGCGGCGCGAAGCAGATGTGCGCACCCGGCTCTACGAAGCGAGTCAGCGGCTTGGCGCCCTGCTCGATCCGAGTCAGATCTATAATGAGATCTATCGCGCTACACTGTCGCTGGTCTCCTGTGATGGATTTCTGATTGCGCTCAAAACCAATGCCTACGAGACTCCAGGCGTCATCTACTGCGTTGGGCGCGCATACAGCAAAGCATGCGCTGATCTGGCACATCGCGCAATTGCGCGTGAAACATCGATCCATTGCGATAACGACGAGTGTGGGCGCAGCGTTCTCGTTGCCGTGATGCGCCGCGGTGGACGAGTCATCGGCGCCATCCTTGTTCGCGCCCCTCAACCATACACCTACACCGACGCTGACCGCAGCGCGCTCGAACTTCTTGGCGCAACCGCGGCGATCGCAATCGACAATGCCCATCTGTTTGCCGATGCACGTCGCCATGCGACGATCGACGAATTGACCGGCGTGTGGAACCGGCGCTCCTTCTTCGAGAACGCCAGGCGCGAGTTTCAGCGCAGCCAGCGCACCCTGCGTCCACTTGCGATACTGATGTTCGATGTCGATCACTTCAAGGCGGTCAACGACACCTACGGGCACGCGGCTGGCGATCAGGTGTTGCGTGGACTGGCGGAGCGCTGCCGTAGTCAGTTACGGGTTATCGACATCATCGGGCGCTACGGCGGCGAGGAGTTTGCCGTAGCGCTCCCTGAAACGAATATTGATGCGGCGGAACATATTGCTGATCGCCTGCGCACCTCTGTCGAGAGCGCCGCGTTCGTAACCGCTCAAGGCTCGATTTCCCTGACGATCAGCGTTGGGGTGGCAGTCTATGATCCCGACGATCAGACAACGCTCGATGCCGTCATTGATCGCGCCGATCGGGCGCTCTACCTCGCCAAGCGCAGCGGACGCAACTGCGTGCGTGTCTGGTCGTATCCTGCAACGGGGGTCAGGGGTTAGGCTGCGACCGGCGCCGGTTGCTGCGCCCGCGCCGCCAACTGCGGCAGAACGACGGCAACCAGGATCATCCCTATCCCAGCGACCTGCAACAGTTCGAGGCGTTCACCGAGCAGCGTCACGGCAATCAGGGTGGCGACCGGCGCCTCGATAACCGAGATCAATCCCGCAACTTTCCCCGGAATGAAGCGCAACGACTGGGTAAACAACGCATAGCCGCCAAGCGTCGGTCCAATGGCGATGATCGCTAGAATCACCCATGCCTCCCGCGCTTCGATTGCCCACATGTATGACTGCGCCGCCGGCGCAAGCCAGTCGGCTGCCAGCGCCAGCGCCACGAGCATCAGCGAACCGAAGGTCATCGTGTATGCCAGCGTCGTCCAGGGGCTGATCGACGGCGCATTCCGCTGACCCGCCAGTACATAGACCGTGTGGGTCAACGCCGTCAATAGCCCGACCACCGCGCCGAGCCAGCTGATCCGCAGAATGGCGGGATCATAGGCGCGCACCACCAGCGCGCACCCTGCCAGCGCCAGCGCCAGCGCCGCCAGGTGCGCTTTCGTGATTGGCTCGCGGAACAATATCCACGCGCCAAGTGCGACGAATGCGGGATAGGTATAGATGAGCACAACCGCGATGGCGGCGCCGTTGAGCGTCACCGACCAGAGCCAGAGGGCATGGTAGATGCCAATCGAAATCATGCCGGTCAGCGCCAGTTGCCCGATGGCGTTCCCGCCGATGCGCAGGAGCGCCGGACGGAAGACCAGGAGCCCCACGGTACAGACGATGGCAATCAACAGATCGCGCCAGAGCGCCAGGGTGAGACCAGGAATGCCGTACCGGGTAATGAGGTACGAGAGACCGGGCGCGGTTGATGCCCAGACGACCGCCGCGAGCGCGCTGAGCGCATAACCGGTGCGAGGGTGTGCGTGCATGAGAATGTATGTTCCTGTCGATGGTAGAAGAATGCATAACGCCTATAGTACATGAGATTTGCGGTTGGTTGGAGACCGGGCATAAGATAGTTATCCGCCTGCTCGCCCGGCGGCTGAAGCCGCGGGCTCCTGCTGCGAAGCCCGCCTGTGCGGGCTAAACGTGGCGATACCAGATTATTTCTCAAACTCCATACGCCGCGGGCTATGGGAAGGGAAGTCCGCCTGTGCGGGCTAAACGTGGCGATACCGGATTAATTTTTCAAACTCCATAAGTGGTCTGTAAACGAAGTTTTCTGACTTTTCGCGAATCTGAGCGTGGCGAAGGTCTACCACATCAGGACGAGGCAAATTTTTCGCCTTGCCTGACCAATAAATCACCGGAAAACTTGCTTTACAGACTAATAACTATTGTTGCTAGTTATTAAACTACAAACGCAGCAAGGGACCGCTTTTTTGGCGCTATGTCCAAAAG
>DAOTWI010000661.1:0-3451 GCA_034436075.1 Roseiflexus sp. | reverse complement strand
CTTTTGGACATAGCGCCAAAAAAGCGGTCCCTTGCTGCGTTTGTAGTTTAATAACTAGCAACAATAGTTATTATCCTGCACGAGAGATCCAGGCCAGACGTAGTGATCGTGTTTCCTCGTGATGACGAATTGGATATGAGAGACACCCCTGTTCCTACCCCTGATCCCATTTCTATAATTGGTTTAGAATCCTGCAATACCAGCCGGGTTAGGGTGCAACAGCTACTTGGCCGGGCAAAGCCCGGTCTCGATGGTGAACCGATCTTGGTGCTCTCGCAGGGTGACTCCGTTGAGATAATTTGTGAAAAGGAGCAGTGGAAGGATGGCTTGAGGTGGGTCTTGATCAGGTCATCAGAGAGCGGAAGAGGAATGTACGACGTCCACGTTGCTTGGGTGCCGGCTCAAGATTTAGAGATGACTCGGTAAGAAGGTTCTGCGGTCAGCCAGCGCCAACCCGCCGGGTGCTGGCGAAGTGCGATTGGATAGCGTCCTATCAGCATCCTTTGGCAAGCGCATCCTTCCTTGCCTATCTGCTGCCAATCGCCGTCCATGTTATAATTGATGAGCAGGATTGGGGCTTGGCGAGGGCGTCTATGACGGCAGGGCGACGTTGGAGTGTGCGCGATCGCTACGGCAATACCATTTACCTGACCGAGGAGCGCTGGGCGCATATCATCGCATCCGTCAATCATCCTGAAATGAGCTGCTGTGAAGAGCACCTCAAGACCGTGATCCGCCAGGGGCGCCGCAAGCAAGACCCGCTCAATCCGCAGAAGTATCGTTACAGTCATCCCTTCAGCGACCTGGTGGCAGACAACACCCATATCGTGGCGATCGTTCTGTTTCGCTTCATTGAGGGTGACGACGGTAAACCTATTCCGAATAACTACATCGTCACGGCGTATCAAAAAGCCCTTTGGTGATGCAATGACCGAACCAATCTACCACTATGACGAGACGAGTGATACCCTCACGATCACGTTTGTTCCGGGTGAATACGCCACGGGGATTGAGTTAACCGATCATATTCTCCTGCGGGTCGATCTACAGGAGCGTCGTGCAGTGGGCATCACCCTGTTCGACTATTCAATCCTCACGAGCCAAACCGAACTCGGAACCCGAAGTTTCCCGCTCACAGATCTGGACCGATTACCCGAGCAGACTCGAGAGGTTGTGCTTGAGATCTTACACCAGCCGCCAGTTCGAGATATTCTCACGCTCTCAGCCTATACGCCCAGCATGAGCGATACGACGCCAATTATCGCTGTCCAACCACTTCCTGTTGCGTCAACTACAGATTGAGCCGCCTAAAAATGCCGCCTCTGGCTGTCGCCCAACCCCACGTTTCAGCCGACGCGCTGGTCGGGGCAATGGTACAATGCAGATGCAGCACAAGCATCTGGCTGATCGATTGTAACGCCAGCAACGCCCGATCCAGCAATGACCATCTCGCCGGAACAGCAGCGCCTGCTCCAGAGCGTCAGACAGTGGTTTCGCCGCCACGAGCAGGTTGCGTATTACAGCGCAACCCTGGACGATGGCTTGTCGTCTGCGGAAGAATGGCTGCTCGCGTCACTCGGACCGTGCCAGCATGTGGTTGACCTCGGCTGCGGGGCTGGTCGGGTTGCCATTGCGCTCGCGCAGCAGTATCCGATGATGACGGCGGCGGACATCAGCTACGAATTGCTCCTGCGCGGCAGGCAGGCTGCCCAGGCGCGCGGGCTGCGCATCCAGTTCATTCAGGTGGAGCCGCTGCAATTGCCGTTCAGAACCGCATCCGTCAGCCTGGCGCTCGCCTTCAAAGTGTACTGTTACATTCCATCGCGCAACCTGCGCATCCAGTATCTCCGCGAAATCGCGCGCGTGATGCAACCCGGCGGCGTGCTGGCGATGACCCACTATGTGACGCCTGCCGAAGGGATCGCAGCGGCCTATGATGAGGCGTACCAGCGCATCGCGCGCGACTACACGACCCTCGAGCCGGGCGATGCCTTCGCCGTACTCGATGAAGGCGACGGTTCGTGCTACTCATATGTCCACTGGTTTACGGTAGGCGAGTTGCAGGAAGAACTCGAGGAGTCCGGATTGGAAATGATCATCAATGCCAGTGACAAGGAGCATGGCGGAGACGGGTATGTGCAGGTGATCGCCCTGCGCAAAGATCATGTGTGATATGATATATCCAGGGAAGGGAGCAGTCTGATGAACATCGTTCTTCAGGTTCTGCGCGTTATCTTCCCGCTGGCGGAGTCACCAGAAGAGGGTTCGATCCCCTCAACTCTGAGCCGAAGGGTCAGCGCGCATGCGGTAGATCATCAGTCCTGCGGGTTCAGACCTCCACTGCTGGTCTGCGGCCCTTCGGCACAGGGCGTTCCCTGAAGATTGGGGTTGGCGCTATGCCATCTTTGCTCGAACTTGTACTGATCATCGTTCTCGTTGCTATCCTCATCATTGCGATTGTGCTGAGGTACATCATACGTCGCATTGTGATCTTTGAATTTGAGCGCGGTCTGAAATATGTCAATGGCCGGTTGATGGGCGTTCTGCCAGCCGGGATCTACTGGTTCACATCCTTCAACACCGCGATTCGAAAAGTCGATGTGCGTCCAACGTTTGTCTCGATCACGGGACAGGAAGTGTTGAGTTCTGACGGGGTCACCTTGAAGATCTCCCTGGCGGCCAGATACCGGGTCGTTGATCCAGCGGTTGCCATCAACCAGATCGACAACTACCAGCAGGCGCTCTACCTTGAATTACAGATGGGTTTGCGGGACATTGTCGGCAGTGCAACCATCGACGATCTCCTCGAGAAGCGGTCTGAGTTCGGGACACGTCTGCTCGAGCAAAAGAAGCCAGCAGCTGCACAACTCGGGTTGTCGCTAGAGGCTGTCGATGTCAAGGATGTCATGTTTCCCGGGGATCTCAAAAAGATTTTCGCGCAGGTGGTGAAAGCGCGCAAGGAAGGTCAGGCAGCGCTTGAAAAAGCCAGAGCGGAGACGGCTACTCTGAGGCATCTAGCGAATGCCGCCGCTCTGATCGAACGCAACCCGACCATTCTGCAACTCCGTCTGCTGCAATCCGTGCAAGACTCCTCCGGCAATACGCTTGTTTTGGGAATGCCGCCGCAGTCCACGCCGCTGCCAGTCCGTGAGCGACAGGGTGATCAAGGCTCAAACCTTATCGAACAATCTGGCGATCAATGATCTGGCTCTTGACAGGCATCGAGAAACGTGCTATAACATAAGTCCCTGTGATGAAAGCAATATTGCAGGGTGCGCTCTGGCAAACACTGCTGGCAAGAGCGATTGACAAGGCGATAAAGCGCTTGACAGGTACGCTGGAGCGTGGTATAGTATCGCCTGTTGTAAATCACGTCTTTGGAGAGACAGACGACGTGAGTGGCTAGCGACAAGCAAGGACGCGACAGGGGAAAGAAGTCCGCTGTCGCCAG
>DAOTWI010000660.1:0-2245 GCA_034436075.1 Roseiflexus sp. | reverse complement strand
AGCGCTCCTCCATACAGCGCGATTGCTGCCGCGAGCGCCCGCCGCGCAGGCGAGACAAACAGCGCGCCGATTGCCAACCCCAGGAAGCCGGCAACGACGAGGGGGGGCAGCGCCTGTCGCCAGCGCAACGTCGCCGGGTACTGCCTGAGCATGCGCACCTTCCAGAAGCCGTATCGCCAGTACTGCCGCGCCAGTGCGCGCAGCGTCGGGCGCGCAATGTACACTGATCGAATGGCCGGGTCGAGCCAGATGATGCCGCCGTGTTGCCGGATCCGCGCATTCAATTCATAATCCTGATTGATTGGCAGTTGTTCATTGAAAAACCCAATGCGTTCAAAGAGTTCGCGCCGAAAAGCGCCAAATGGAACCGTGTCCACTGCGTGTGCAGTTGCTGGCGCACGCCGGTACTGCGCATCGCCGACTGCCAGCGGATGCGAGGCGGCAACCGCAATCGCGCGTGCAATCCACCCGGTCGTGCCAGGGCGAATCTCCCACACCCCACCGACATTCTCACCGAGACCTTGTTCGAGCGCCGCCACGCAGCGCGCCACATAATCCGGCGCCGGAATGGCATGTGCATCGAGGCGGATCAGAATATCGCCGCGCGCGGCGGCAATCGCGCGATTCAATGCCGCTGGCGTGATGCGCTGCGGGTTCGATACAACCCGTATCACCAGGTCGGGATGGCTGGATTGGAACTCCTGAATGACGGCAAGCGTGTTGTCAGTCGAGTCGCCGTCTGCGATCACCACCTCCATCGCAGCGCGCGGATACGATTGGCGATAGACGCCTTCGAGCAGCAGACCGATGGTCTTGTGTTCGTTGTAGCACGGCGTAATAATTGACACGAAGGGAAACGTCCCGGCTGGCTGTTGCGCAGTCATAATCAACGCGGGTGTCTCCGGCGCTCCGTCGCCGCCAGTTGCACTGTTTGAAGGGCAGACATCCATCCGAGCCTCGCTGTATCGTCCCTTCGCGTCCGCATAGACCACCCGGCGCGCCAGCGATCAACGCTGCACATCCAACACGGTCACCCAGGCATACCGGCGCAGCGCAGGAACCAGATGAAACATCTGTTGATCAACGGCGTTGAGCAGGTGCAGCGTTTGCTGAAAAAGCGCGCGCCTCCGCAACGGCACGAAGATAAACGCTCCGAGCGCCAGGAGATAGAACTCGCGATGCGAACTGCGCGCAAAGGGTTCCGCAAAAAAGCGCAGATCCGCCAGACTCAGCGGTTTCTCGGTTGGCGTGCGTCGCCACGGCGTGAAACGACGAAACAGGGTGAGCGCCGGATTATGGTCAAGCGGTTCAAGAAAAACGGCGCGTCCCCCTGGTTTGAGCACACGATGCACTTCCCGGCGCGTCACCGCCAGATCGGTGTGATGGAGCACAGAATGACCGAACACATAATCAAAGGACGCATCGGCAAACCCCAACGACTCGGCGCTCATCTGCTGAACTGCCACACGATCGCCAACTCCTGCCGCGATCACGCGCCGTTGCGTCATCGCCGCCATGCCGCCAGAAAGATCAACCGCCGCAACCGAGGCGCCGGATTGTGCAAAGCGCACCGTATGCGCGCCTCTGCCGCATCCAAGGTCGAGCATCAGTCTGCCAGCCGGCTGGTCGATCAGCGAGTACGCATAGGCGTCAGCGGCGGCGAGCGCCCCCCATGCATAAAAATCACGCCGCTCGTGCGGGGCGACATGGTCGTGGTGCATTCGCTCAATATGCTGGCGGGCAAGTGTTGCTGACATCGCTGGCTCGTTCTCCATCGCACAGGCGAGGCGATTATATCACAATCACAATGGTCGGTCGGACTATTGAACTTCGTTCGTCACGAATATGTCACGAGCGACGGCTGTTTCGTTCTATTGGATGCGGTATGATGGTATTCGGGCAAACACTGAACGCATCGGCAGCCAGTTCATATGCGACTGATCGCGCTCACCTTGATTATTCTAACGCTCCTTATACCGTCATCTTCTCCTGTCGCCGAGTCTAGTGAGACGACATTGACCGCATATCTGCCGCTGGTCAGCGTTCCCGATACGCGCGTCTTCATGGGGTACGATCTCCGGGCGTCTCAGGGCGCGCGGGCAGGGTCGCTCCTGCCGGCGCTCCCCGCAACCTGGGCGCGTGCTGGTGATCTGGTGTGGAGTGCGATCGAACCGCAGCGCGGCGTCTACACGTGGGAAGCGGCGGCGGCGCTGGAAGCGAACATCCGCCGGTTGCGCGCGGCTGG
>DAOTWI010000659.1:0-3358 GCA_034436075.1 Roseiflexus sp. | reverse complement strand
ACCCCCGGTTCCGCGCAGGCGCGAGTGGTTCCAGGCAGAGGTGATCGTTATCTCTGGAGATCAAGGAAACGGCGGCGGCAGTTCATCGAGTGAGATGTTGCGCTCCTGATAGCGTTCGCAACGGTAGCGAATGAACGTCAGCACTTCCTGCAAGGTGCGAAACGCCTGCTCGTCGCCGCTCCCAACGTGTTGCACCCGACCGTGCCACAGCTCCGGATCCGTCTGATCGTCCTGGACGACCAGACGCAACAGAAAAGCCTCTGTACGCCGCTGACCCATGGTCCTCTATCCTCCTCACTGCATCTCCCCCGATGCAGCGATGATCAGGCATCTGCGAGTCATCTGTAGTCTAGTCGGGCAGTATTACCATTCCATTACCGCTTCGCAATGCCGGTGACCACATTCATCAGGTAGGCGACGCTGATGTTATCGCCGGGTTGAGGATCGGGGTACGCATCATCCACGCCGATCCGGGCGCGGCGCACCTGGTCGGGCGTGTCGGAGTGAGCGAAGATGATGTCGTAGAAGCGGGTTCCGTGGATGTCAACCAACTGGATATGGTGCAGGACAGCATCTTTCCTGCCGGACATGATCATTGCTGAACGTCCTTTCGACTACTCGGGCCATCCGCCGACTCCTTCGCGCTCCACATGGTAGCCGGAGTCGAGCAGGTGCTGCACGACCTGCTGCCCGTGCTGTTCATCGCGCACTTCGAGCACCAGTTCGATGCCTACCCGGTCGAGCGGCGCCAGCCAGACGGCGCGGCGGTGGAAAATGTCGATGACATTCGCACCCGATTCGGCAACGCGCATGAGGAGCGGCGCCAGGTTGCCAGGGCGGTCCTCGAGGGTTGATTTGAGCAGCAGGTAGCGCCCCTGCCGCACAGCGACCTGTTCGAGCACACGGGTAAGCAAATTGCTGTCGATATTGCCGCCGCACAGGGGCACGCACACGGTCTCGCCATTGCGCGGCGTCACCTGGCCGCTGATCAACGCCGCCAGCCCGGCGGCGCCAGCGCCTTCGACCACCAGACGGTCGTGCTGAACGGCATGCGCAATGGCTCGCGCAATCGAGTCGTCATCGACCGTCACCACATCATCGACCAGTTCACGAATGATCGGAAGAGTCAAGGCGCCCGGTCGTTTGACGGCGATGCCGTCGGCAATCGTGTGCGCACTGGAGACGGCGACGGGTTGCCCGGCGGCGAGTGAGCGCGGCACAGGAGCGCAACCGGCGGCCTGGACGCCAACGATTCGCACGCGGGGCAGGATAGCCCTGAGCGCCAGCGCAATCCCGCTGATCAAGCCGCCGCCGCCAATCGGGACGACAATCAGACTGAGATCAGGCAGCGCCTCGGCGATTTCAATGCCAAGCGTGCCCTGCCCGGCAATCACATGTTCGTGGTCGAACGCTGGCACATACACCATGCCGCGTTCCGCCTCCAGGCGACGGGCATACGCCTGGGCATCATCGAAGGTCGCGCCATGCAGGATGACCTCTGCGCCAAGGCGTCGGGTTGCCATGATTTTCGTCAATGGCGCGCGCTCAGGCATCACAATCGTTGCTGGCAACCCCAGCAACCGCGCCGCCAGCGCCACCCCCTGCGCATGGTTTCCCGCCGATGGCGCAATGACCCCGCGTTGCCGCGCAGCAACAGGCAGACGGCTGATCATCGTGTACGCACCGCGCACCTTGAACGAGCCGCTTCGCTGGGTGCATTCCGCTTTGAGCCAGATACGGGCGTTGAGTTCCTGGGAGAGACGCTCATCGGGGAGCAGCGGCGTCTCGATGATAATGCCGCGCAGCGCCGCACGGGCAGCGTGCATGTCGTCGAGGGTGATCGGCATTCTTCTCCTCGCGTTCATCGTCGAACGGCGGTCATCCACTCACTACGTTGCGTCTGGTTCCAGTTGCTCGCGCAGATCGGCGGCGCGCGCTGCAAGCACCTGGAAACGGAGTGCACGTTGTTTGTCGCCCGAATCGCGCGCCGCAGCCATCAGGAAACCTGCAACATCCTGATCGCGTTTGAGCGCCAGGCGGTCGCCAGCAAGATGATGCTCGGCGATCCGGCGTTCCAGATAGTCCAGAATTTGTTCGACGGTCAGCATACATTCCTCCCTCTGGTTGCGCCGCATTGTAGCACAATCAGGCGTCAGCGTCGCGTGTGCGCTGGAGAATGGCGCTCAGCGCATCGTACAACGGGCTGGCGCGCAACTGAACATCGGTCGCCTGACCGGCGTAGATCAGGTCGGCAAGTTCACGACCCTGGCGCGCCAGATGTGCACGGCCCTGAATGCTATCACGAAACGCGGTATGCTTCAGCAGCAGCGCGGCTTCGTTCTGCGGACGCAACCGGCCAGCATACAGGGTGTGGGGAGCGCGCACCGGCAGATTGAGCGCATCGCACCGTTCCAGCAGCGCCTGATCGCGCTCATTGCGATAAGTCAGATCGGGCAAAGCGCGACCACGGTACAGGTCGCGATAGTAGGAAGGCGGGTAGCGGCCAATGCGCGTCAGCATATCGTTGATCCGCCCACGGTGGCGCTCGTCTGGAATGAGCAGATAATCCCAGACGACAAAATCAGCGCCAGCATCGGCGATGGCGTTGAGCGTCGCCTGAAGGATCAGGTCGGTATCGTTGACATATGGCAGAATCGGCATAAGCGCCACCCCGACGGGGATGCCAGCGCGTTTGAGGGTTGTGATGGCTTCGAGGCGCAAGGCAGGGGCTGGCGCTCGATCTTCGATCTTTTCCGCCAGGTGCAGATCGGTGGTGAGCAGGGTAAACATCACAATCGCCAGGCTGGCAGCGTGGATCTGCTCCAGAATCGCAAGGTCTTCCACGATCGCTGGGCTTTTGGTGAGGATCACTACCGGTTGCTTGTATTCCGCGAATGCGCGTAGTGTCTGGCGTGTCAGGCGATACGTCTGTTCAGCAGGCTGGTACGGATCGCTCAGGGCGGTAATGCCCACCAGATCGCCGCGGTCCAGACCACCCAGGTCGCGCTGAACGCGTTCTGGCAGGTCGACGGGCACGCGCACCCGCTCATTCAGCGGACGCGCCTGGACAGCCCATCCGTCGCAGTATGGACAGCCAAACTCACAACCGCCGTAGATCGCCATTGTGTACGACGACAGAAAGTACTCGTTGATGACGGGTCGGCGCGGACCGATGACGGTTCCTGATGTCTGCTCTTCGACGTAATACGCCATAGGATGCGCCTGTTATTCGGCGAGCGCCGCAACCAATTCATCGTGGATGCGACCGTTGGAGGCGACCAACCGGTCGTTCCACGGATTCCAGGGCGCCCCGCGCCAGTCGGAGAGGCGCCCGCCGGCTTCGAGCACCAGGAGCGCG
>DAOTWI010000658.1:0-4123 GCA_034436075.1 Roseiflexus sp. | reverse complement strand
GCCTGTTCGAGGGCTTCGACCGCCGCCTGAGCGCTGGGGTAGCGTTTGGCTGGCTCTGGCGCAAGCATCGTGCGAATGATGGCGTCGAGTTCAGCTGGCATGCCGGTGACACCGCGGTCGCGCAGCGACATCACCGGCACGAACGGCCCGCCCTCTGCGCCGGGTCCCGGAATATAGGTCCAGGGCAATGCGCCGGTGAGCATAACGAAGAGCACCACCCCCAGGCTGTACAGGTCGGAGAGATGGGTCACAGCAGTTGCCGAGGCGAGGTGTTCCGGCGAAAAGAACCCGCGCGTCCCCATAACCTTGTGGACGGTCGTCAGCGACGTTTTGCCCGACTCGCGGGCAATGCCGAAGTCGGCGAGGAACACGCGCTTGCCATCCTGATCAACCAGGATGTTCCCGGTTGAGATATCGCGGTGGATGACCCCGTGCGCGTGGGCGTAGTCGAGCGCAGCGGCGGCGCAGCGAAAGATATGCGTCGCCAGATCGAGCGATAGCCGTCCCTGCGCGCTGAGCCGATCGCGCAGCGACCCGCCCTCGACGTACTCCATGACGGTGTAGTAGAACGGCGCCTGGTAACCGTGATCATAGATCGGCACAATGTGCTCGTGGCGGAGTTGGCTGGTAATCTCCGCTTCGCGGGTGAAGCGTTCGATCCACTCAGCATCCTGCGACAGGAGCACCTTGATCGCCACCTGACGGGTGCGCAGCGTCCGGTGACGCGCCAGCCACACATGGCTCATACCGCCTTTGCCGATCTGGCGTTCCAGGCGATAATTGCCGATCCATTCAGGAAGGTTGCTCATATGTAAATATTCAACACCGAGCGCGCTGCCGCCTGCGCCTGGGTCATCGCCGTCTCGCTCAAGCGTTCTTTGATGGCGGCGATGCTCGCCGGGTTCATGCTCAACTGCACCACTCCCAATCCAACCAGCAGGGGCGCCACGTCCGGCGCGCTGGCGATTTCGCCGCAGACGCACACCTGCAAACGAGCGCGGATGGCGGCGCCGACGGTCTGCGCAATCAGGCGCAGCACGGCGGCGGAGTTCTGCGGATACCGGGCGGACACATCGGCGCTGGTGCGGTCGGCGGCAAGCGCATACTGCGCCAGGTCGTTCGTGCCGATGCTGAAGAACGCCGCTTCCCGCGCCAGCAGATCGGCAGTGATTGCGGCGGCGGGCGTTTCGATCATCACTCCGACCGGCACATCCGCCCGGTGAGGAATATCCTCCTGCGCCAGCGACTCGGCGGCGCTGCGGATCTGTTCGCGCGCCCAGGTCACTTCGTCCGGCGTGGTGACCATTGGCAGCAGGATGCGCAGATCGCCATGCACCGCCCCGCGGAGCACGGCGCGGATCTGCGTCTGGAACAGATCGGGGCGGCGCATCGAGAGGCGCAACCCGCGGATGCCGAGCGAGGGATTGAGTTCGTGCGGCAGGTCGAGGTATTCCACCCGCTTATCGCCGCCAATGTCCAGGGTACGGATGATAACCGGGCGCCCTTCCATCGTCTCGACTACGGTGCGATACGCATCGTACTGTTCGTTCTCGTCGGGCGGGGCGCTGCGCCCCAGGAAGAGGAACTCGGTGCGGAACAGCCCAATGCCTTCCGCCCCCTGTTCGAGTGCAGCGCGCGCCTCGAGCGGATGGCTGATGTTTGCCCAGATCGTCACCGGTTCGCCGCTCGCCATCCGCCCCGGTTGATCGCGCAGCGGTTGGCGCCGGAGTCGTGCAAGGATCGACCCCGAGGCGCGCCGCTCGTAGGACGACCATTCAAAAGCGTCGGGATCGACGATCAGCAGGCCCGTGTACCCGTCAAGCACCAGCGGCGCGCCATCGGGAACCGCCAGCGTCGCTGCGCCCAACCCGACGACCGCCGGGATGCCGAAGGCGCGCGCCAGGATCGTTGTGTGGCTCGTCGGTCCGCCCTCGGCAGTCGCAAATCCGGCGATCCGTCCATCGCGCAGACTGACCGCTTCTGCGGGTGTCAGGTCGTTCGTGACCAGGATCGCGCCGACCGGCAAATCACGGATATGGCGGGTCTCACCGTGCAGCGCCGTCAGAATCGCGCGCCGCACACTATCGATGTCGCTGGAACGTTCGCGGAGATAGGGGTCCTCAATGGCTTCGATAGCTTCGCGCAACGAACCGATAGCGGCGATCAACGCCTGCTCCAGGCTGATGCGCCCCTCGCGCATCCGCTGCTCGACGTCGTGCGTCAGGGTTTCATCTTCAACCAGGAGCGAATGAGTATCAAAAATGCGCGCCTCTTCGACACGGCCTTCTCCACGCAGTACGTCGGCGAGCATACGCAGATGGCTGGCGGCCATCGCCTGGGCTGCCATGAACCGCGCCATTGCGTCGTCGATATCGACATCGACGGTGTGCCAGGTGTGGTTGTCGGGCAAATAGCGCACCGCACGCCCAAGCGCCACGCCCGGTGAACTGCCAGCTCCGCGAAGGTAGATGGCCATTTATTCCTCGGCTGCGAGTTGATCCAGCAATGCGGCCAGGGCCGTCACGGCTTCACGCTCATCTTCACCCTCAGCGCGGATTAACACCTGATGCCCCTGCGCGGCGCCAAGTTGCAGCAGGTTCAACAGGCTAACCGGCAATTCGACGGAGGATCGCCGGGTCATATTGCGTATCGTGATGCGGCTGCGAAACTCGCGCGTCTTGCGATAGAAATCGGCTGCCGGGCGCGCGTGCAGCCCAAAGGGATGTCGAATCCTGACCACTCGCTCTTCCATGACTCATTTGAATGCGTCTGCTGTCCGTCCATTGCTGGTTGCGGACCTCGCTTCGTTACCGGGTGCGGATGCGATGTTCGGGATGAACTTTGATCAGATCACGCCCGCGCAATGCTGCGGCGGCGGTTTCCTCCAGCGTTGCGCCGACCGACGCTTCCACCGCTGCGAGATAGGCGCCTTCCACCAGTGGCGCATTGCTGATCACCACGCGCAGGGCAGGCTCATCTTCGAGCACGGCTTCGACGCTCAACGCAGCACTGGTGAAATCGACCAGAACGAGGACGCCATCGTTGCTGGCAATGCGGCGCAGACCGTCGCGAATAGCTTCGGCGCTGATGCCGAGCGAGCCATCAACTGCTCCGCCAACAGCGACAATTGGAACCTGACCGTGGGTTGCCTGATCGGCGAACTCTTTGACGCCGCTGGCGAGCTGTTCACTGTGAGCAACGATGAGAATGCCAACCATACTCATGTCACAAGCCCATACGCTTCCGCAAGGAGTTCAATCGGATGGCGCGAAACGACCCCTGCGCCGTGGCTGATCTGCCAGCGACACGTCTCTGAGTCGCAGAGCGCCATATCGGCGCCAGAACGGCGGACGGTCTCGAACAACGGCGCCCCGACATCCATGCTGATCCGATACTTCTCAACTTTCAGCCCATACGTTCCGGCGATGCCGCAGCAACTGGCGTGCGTTTCGATCAATCGCAGTCCGGGAACGAGTTCCAGCACGTCGAGCGCAGGGCGGCCAATGCGGTGCGCACGCAACTGGCACGGCGGATGGTATGGCAGGGTGCGCTCGATCGGACGAAAGTCGGTGCGCAACTCGCCGCGCTCGTGGAGTATGCGCAGAAACTCGAAGATGTCATACGTCTGCTGTGCGACGGCGCGCACGGTGTCGCTCTGCATGCCAAGCAACTCCGGCGCTTCTTCTTTGAGTGTCAGCGTACAACTGGTGCTGGCGCCAACAATCGGGATGGTGCGCAACGCATACGGCGCAAGGAACGCAACGTTTTCCTCATGTGCGCGACGTGCAGCGGCGAAGTCGCCGTTCGAGAGCAACGGCAAGCCGCAGCAGCGCTGGCGTGGGAGCAGCACCTCAAAGCCGTTGTGTTCGAGTACGGCGACGACCGCCTTCCCAATCCACGGTTCGTAGTAGTTTGCCGAGCATCCGTGGAAGTACACCACCTGGCGTTGGGACGTTCCATTGGTTGTCTGAGGTGCGCGCCGGCGCCGGAACCACGACCGGAACGTGTACCGGCTGAACGCTGGCAATGGCGCTTCACGCGCAATCCCCAGCGTGCGCTCGATGGCCGTCCGCAGCGGCTTGAAGCCGAGCAGCGCATTCGCCAGCGGCGCGTGCGGTCCCGC
>DAOTWI010000657.1:0-6939 GCA_034436075.1 Roseiflexus sp. | reverse complement strand
ATGCCGGGCGGGTTGAAACGCCGCTGATCGCCGTGGACGCCGAGACGGCGCGCGTTGAACGCAGTGCGGGTCGTTCCCGGTCGCACCAACGTGACGGTGATGCCGCTGCCGCGCAGTTCGACCCGCAGCGCTTCGCTCAACCGGTCGAGCGCCGCCTTGGTTGCCGCATAGCCGCCAGCATAGGGCAGCGCCCGCAGCCCGACGACCGAGGAGACGAAGATGATCTGCCCTCGCCCGGCGCGTTGCATATGCGGCAGCGCCGCCTGCGTCAGAGAGAGCGGACCGAACAGGTTGACATCCAGCGCAGCGCGCAGGTCGGCGGATTGCAGACGCGCCACCGGCGACGCCAGACCGATGCCGGCATTGTTGATCACAACATCGATGCGCCGGTAGACATCGACCACTTCTGTGACAAGGCGCTGCACCGCGATTGGATCGGCGATGTCTGCCGGAATGGCGCGCGCGCGCCCGTGCAACTGGCGGGCAAGGTCATCGAGGCGCGCGGCGTCGCGTGCGGTTAGGGCAACGTGCGCTCCGGCAGCAACGAGGGCGTGCGCGGTCGCTGCCCCAATCCCGCTTGACGCCCCGGTGACAATGACGACTTTTCCTGCCGGATCCATGGCGCGGTCTACCGCTCAGCCGGCGCGGATACCGTCTCGTCAGCGCCGTTCAGCGCGGCAGCGAGACGATCTTCCACCACCACAGCAGCGATGGGCAGGATCGGCACGAGCGCGAGATTGTAGCGTTCAGCTATCGCGCCCTTCAGTCGCAGCCCGCTCTGCCCCAGCCAGATCAGGCCCGGCAGGAGCGCCGGTATCACACCAAGGGTCAGGGCGCGCGGCAACCAGCGCGTGCGCGGCAGCCGTCCGATCAGCGCCTGCCCGACGGTCACCACTGCCAGGGTGTTGAAGAGCAGCCGGGTATGCTCGCCAACACTCTCGTCACGCAGGCTGAGGTACGGGATTTTGGGCCACCACTGACGTGAATTGCCGTGGAGCATAATCATCACCACGACATTGGCGGCGACGAACGCCAGCCGGTTCAGCAAAGCGCCTGTCATAGCCTTGTTCGCATGATTCATAACAAGGGAGCAGTATTCCTCATACAGTAGAACGAAATGCGCCAGATGTCAACCGGCTGGCAAGAAAGCGCAGGGCATGTGCAAAGTCAGACAGGGACTGAAAACGACCACGCCTTTCGCGGGTATCATCGGAGTGTCAGCAACCAAGAAACCACAAACGGTGCGCAAGAAACTGCTCCCCCGATCCCGTTCACGATCCAACTGCCTGCAAACCTGCCGTTGATCCTCAGTCTCCAGGCGCTTGCAAACGCTCACCGCAAGCGCGACGCACGCGGCGTTCGCTCTCCGGGGTGCTCCTGGTCGCGGCGCCTGGTCGGCTTGCCGGCTCCACCCGGCTCGCCTCCCTCGCCGATTGGGCGCGCCGGGCGGCAGTCATGGCATTACGGCGCCTCGATCTGTACCCTGTTCGCCGTCGCCACGCCTGCAAGTGAACGACCGCCAGGCAGGATCAGTTCGGGTGACGGCGCGGCATACATTCCTGGCATGGAAGCGCGCGCCAGGTAGGTGTGCTGGTGGATGCCAGGCATCAATGTCGTGGCGATAAGTTCAATCCCGTCCTCAAGGGGGCTGATCTGCTCGAATGTCGAACTGGCGCCTGTATCGACTATCGTGAACCCGGCGGGAAGCGCATCGCGCACGGTGACGAAGCGTCGTTCATGAAACGCCGCGAAGGTCAGGCGCACCTGCACCAGTTGTCCCGGACGCAACCCCATCGGATCGATCAGCGCGCCGGTGTGTGGGTCCAGATATTCGCGCAGCAGCCCAGCGCCATCTGATGGGTGGGGTGCACTGGCAGTGCGCGTCGCCTGCCAGACGACCAGCGCCGGAGCGCCGCTGCTGGTCACAACCAGCGTGTTGGTCGGGCGCAGGTCGGCGATGGGGATGGGAACCAGGCGCAGCATGGCATCTGGCGTATCGGGCAGGGTGACGGGGGCGCCATTGAGCATGATCGCAACCGTTGCCGATGTATCGGCAGGCAGAATCGCGCGCAATGCCTGCACAACGCGCGCGGTTGCCAGAGCATCGCCCCATCCGGTTGGCGTCATACCAGCGATCAGCCAGCGTGTTGCGTCGGTGGTGAGCGGATGGCGCGGTGATGCGTGGTGGATCGCCTGCACTGCCAGCGCCGTTGTAGCCGTGTCGTCGTAGGGAAACGCGCTGCCGGGCGGCGTTCGCCACCAGGCGGTCGCGTTCGTGCGCTGCGCCAGGCTAATAAGCCGGGGCAACGCCGGACTGACGCGCGCCTGATCCGGCGGCAGCATCAGCAGGTAGCATGCCAGCCCGTGGACGTTCAGTTCGCTATCGTCCCATTCGCGCGGAAGCGAGGCGCTCTCGAGTCGCGCCAGGGCGGAACTCAGGCAGACGCGCGTTTCGAGCGCAACGCCGGGATCGCGCGTGAGGCGAATTGCCAGGTTCGTTGCGCGCGCAAGCGACTCGTCGGGTAGCGTGACCCCGGTTTCCTTCGCATCAGCGAGCGCCTCGATCACGAGTGCGACGATTGCCGGATCGGTTCGACCGCTGGAGCGCCATGCCAATCCCTCATCGTCTGCCTGCAATCCTGCCAGATGATCGATGGCGCGCCGGGTTTCCGGACGCGCTTCCGTCAGCGATGCCGCCATCGAGAGGATCGCTGCGTCCTCGATTGCGTGGCGATCCGATCGTGCGGCGAGAGCGCGCACCTGTTCCAGCGCCAGCGCCTTCAGCGAAGGCGCAATAGCGACATCAAGCCACCCCCATTCCGCCGGACTGTCGCCAGGTATCGTGATATCCGTCTCGAAGCGGTCGGTCACAAGCGCGCCACTGGCGCTGACAACCATGGTAGCGGGCGGCAGGACCGGCAGCGTCGTGCGCAACGTTTCACTGAAGGCTGCGCCGATTGCAATGGTTGCCTGCACCTCCAGGGCGGCGGCGGCTGGCGCGCGAAGCGTGAACGGGATGGATGTGACCCCTTCTTCTGGAATAGTCGTGTCCTGAGTCGTCGATGTTCCATCAGGGAAGCGCAGCGTGACACTCGCTTCCCGCGCGATCCCGTCAGTCGCTGCGAGCCGAATGCTGGCATTGATCGCATCGCCAGCGCGCGCAAACCGAGGGGCGACGATCTGCGCCGTAATAACTTGATCAACCATCAATCGCGACGTGATCTCACCGAAGCCCCGGTCACCGGCAACCCACAGATGCACCTGAAAGATGCCAGGGGTTGGTGGCAACGGAATAGCGACGCGCAGCACGCCATTGTCGTCCGTCCGATCACTGCGCCATGCGATCGTCTCCCACATCGCATCGGCATCTGGCGCAACTCGCACAAGAACATCGGCAGGCGCGGGGACGCCGTTTGCGTCCGTTACGGTGAGCGTCAGCACGGCGGTTGCACCGGGAGTATACGTTTGCGCATCGGTCGTCAGCGTGAGCGACAACGACGGAGACGCAGCCACAACCGGCAGATCGACCTGCAAGCGTCGTTGAGCGGGCAGGCGCACGGCTGGCGTCAGCGTCACCCGCACGCCAGGCGCATCATCGGGCGCCAGGGTCAGCGTCACCGGCTCACCGGCGCGCACCGTCCGAAGTTCTTCCCGAACATTTCCCGACGCCTGTTGCACCGTCAACAGCACGGGCGCTTCGGGAAGCGGTTCGAGCGGCAGGATCAACGCCGTATCGCCTGGTTGATACCGGGAGCGGTCAGCAAGCAGCGTCACTCCGCTCTGTGGTTCGATCCAATCCCTGAACCCTGGCTGATAGGCGCGCAGGATGATGTCGGTTGGCGGAGGCGCCGGATTGATGCCCACAAGCGATGCGCGCACCCGATAGGCGCCGGGCGCGGGGAGCGGCACAGAAAACATCGTCCGTCCGGCGCTATCGGTGACCACCACCCGGCTCAGAACCGGTCGTTCCGCTGGTGATGCCGCAGCGTTATCGGGCGCCTCGCCGTTGAGCGGCGTCGCCTCGATCTGCACGCGCTGTCCGGCGAGCGGTTGATTGCCGAGCAGCGTTACAACCTCGATGGTTGCTGGCGTTCCTGCGCGCACGATCGCGGACGGTGCGCGCAGCCCGACCAGTGGCGCTGGAACAGCATCGAGCAGTCGATCAACGATGATGGCAGGTCCGTGAGGCTCGGAAATGCGAGCGCGGAAACGCTGCCGATACCAGGGATCGGCGGGTGTGGAGGGCGTGATGATCGTCAACAGTCCGTTGTTGTCGGTCACGTCCGCGCCTGACAATGCTGGCGGAGGGTCGGGTTTGCCGAACACCGCGGTATCGTCTGGCGGAAGGAGCATCGGTTCGTAATCAACGGTCCAGGTCACCTCAGCGCCTGCCACCGGCAGACCTTCCGGCGTGCGCGCGGTTACCTGCAACGCAGGGTTCTGCCCCTGTGCAGTTCTGCTGACCGTCACACGCAACGGCGGCGCTGGCGGCTCGACGCGCCACAGAACGGCGCTACGCTCGTCCTGTGGCGTTGAAATCTGGTACACGCCAGGCTGTGCATTCGGCTGGAGCGGGATGGCGGTCTCAAAGACGCCGGTTCCATCGAGCGCAATCTGCCGGCGCACGGAGCGACCGGCCGGATCGCGTATGTCGAGCACAAGCGTCTGTCCCGGATCTGGCGGATCGAATGACTGCCCGCCAGTCTGACGGGCGAACCCGCGGAGCGACACCTGCTCACCTGGCGCATAGGCGGTTCGGTCAGTTGCAAGAACGACGCGCAGGCGTGGTGCAGGCGCGACCTGCGGCGGGGCGTCCAGTGCGGCAAAGGCGAGCAGATCGCTGCTGATTGCAACCAGATCACGCGGATTGATACCGCTCAGGTCGGTCGTCCACACCCCGCGCTCATCGCTGCGTCCGGCGGCGATGAGCGACCCCTGGCGGTACAGCGCAAGCGGTGCGTCAGGAATGACTGCCGCGCTGACGGTGTCAGTCGCCCACACAATCGCGCGCTGTCCGATGACCTGAAGCGACAGCCCGGCGCGCGAGACAACGACGATGGCGCCGGTTCCAGCGCGCTCCGGCGTGCGCATGCGCAGAAAATAGATGCCCGGCGGGAGTGGCGAGCCATCGTCGAGCGCCAGCGTTACAGGCGCTTCGACCGTTGTGTTGAGCGGGTCGGCGAGCGGTTCCGACCAGGAACGCAGCAATGACAGACCATAGCGTGCTGGCTCGAAAGCATTCCACTCAGCATCGCTGAAACTCAACGCGCGCAGCAGCGTCGCCTCATCGAGCGGATAGAGCGTCAGGCGCACCTCCGACAGATTCGTCCGCCGCGTCACCAGCGCAATCGTCTGATCGGGGAGCGCCCGAATCACGCGACCATTCGCTTCCGGCAGGGTCAGCGACGGCGCCGCCGGCGCCGTAAAAAAACGAACCTGATAGACGCGTTCGAGCGAAACGCCAGCGCGATCCTGGAGCGATGCCGGAATGGTGATCGTGTACAGCGTCGCCGCCTGGAGCGGCGCCTCAATGCGCGCTTCGCCGTCATTCGTGATGACCCGGAGATTGTCAACCGGCGGCTCGATGCGCATCTGCGTGCGCAGCGCCTCGGCATCGACCGGTGTGCTGAAGATCAGGCGCACATTGCCTCCTGGCGGGAGCAACTGCCCCTCGCCGGGGAATCGCCCGATCAACGCCGGTTTCGGGGCGGCGATGAAACTCCACTGATACGGTTGCGACAGGAACGGCGTTCCATCCGCCAGCGTCGCTGGCAGCGCCACGGTGTACGCGGTTCCTGCCTGCCATGCCACGGCGGGGGTATACGTCACGACCTGCGCGCCATCGGGCAGCCGCGCCTCCTCGAGCGAGCCAGACGCCGGTGGCGTTATTGAAAGCGCGCTTTCGAGCGCCTGAAGATCAACCGGGTGTGAAAAGACGATGCGCAGCGGCTCATACGGTCCCACCTGGCGTGCATTCGGCGGCGGCGACACCTCGCGCACGATTGGCGCCAGCGTGGTGAACGACCAGGTGTAGGTGCGTCCAAGGGGTGCACCGCTCTGATCAGTCAGATCTGAATCGAGCGAGAAGGTGTAACGAACGCCGGGGCGCAGCGGCTCAGAGGGGCGGAAGAGCAGGGTCGTTGGATCAAGCCAGGTCACATTGCCCGCCAGCGGCGGGTCGCTGCGCAGAGCGGGCAGCGGCTCGGAGCGGGCGAGGGCGTCAGACGAGACGAGGGGGCGGCTGAAGCGCACACCGACCAGCGTATCGAGCGGAACCTCGATGCTGCCGTCGCGGGGCCACAGCGCAGTGATCGCCGCTGGCGGCGCCGTGTCAAAAGCGAACGTGAACGGTTGCGCAAGAGGACGAAAATACTGGCTCAGCGCCGCTTCCGTGATGGTGATACGGTAACGGGCGCCAGCGTTAAGCGCCGTTGTTGGAGTCATTGTCAATGTTGTGCGGTCAGCATCCCAACCGTAGACGACATCCGTCGCAGGTTCGATGCGCAGCGCGCGCTCAACGGCGGGAGGGTTCATTGGAGTGCTGAACTGAATGGTGATCGATGCGCGGGGCGCCACATCGCGCGCGCCATCGGGCGGCGATACCACGACGACCGCAGGCGGAGCGGAGAGCAAGGGGAGAAGGAAGAGGCGCGCTCCCGGAAGCGCCAGGGACGCCAGCGCCATGACCAGCAAAACGCCAGTCCAGATCACACCGATCTGTCGCAGAAAACGCACGCGTACTCCTCGACGGCGAGCGGCGGCGCACACCAGCGAATGCCCGAGAAAAGCGCTGTCACTATCGCAGTATAACACACGTCGCGGAGATTATGCGCGGGTGCAGGCATGCATTGTCAGGCTGCAAGAAAGCGCGTCCCCGCTGCGCTGCGCCCTGGCTGACGACTGCCCCCCAACCCCCCGCAAGCGGGGGGTGTGCCGGGC
>DAOTWI010000656.1:0-2616 GCA_034436075.1 Roseiflexus sp. | reverse complement strand
CACCGCACCGCAAAAGAAGACAAACACCGCTCTGCCGAAGGCAAAACGAGCCGTCACACAGATCATCAGTAAGGCGACCGCGTAACTCGTATAATGTAACAAACTCGTGATGCTATATGTGCATAAATATCGTCTTCAGATCGCTCTTGGGACGCCAGCATACGCACATGTTCATCGGGTGAAGGACCGCGTCATTTCTGGAACGTTGAACGTCCCGCGATATGAACACACTGCGCCATCCTCTTCCATGGCAGGCTCGTGCGCTCCTGTGCTTCGCCTGTGCGCCGATCATTGCAGGCGTCATCAGTTTCATCAGTGCGCTCAATCTCATCGGGCAACCATCGATCGGCATTCTGCCCTTGTGGCAGGGAGCAATTCGGTGTACTGCCGTATCGCCGATTACGCCGCCATCCTGGCCCGGCATGGCGAGCGGTGCGTTGCAAACCGGGGACTGCATCGAGATGATCAATAGCATTCCAGCCGATGCATGTCCGCTGGAAGAACTGGAACGCTATGCCGACGGAAACAATCGGAGCAATCTGGTCGATATCATCGTGCGCCGTGGCGGCGAGTTGCTGACAGTTCGAGTCGCAGTGCTGCGACTGACGTGGCTGCACGTTCTCCAGTTGCAATCGGGCATTATTCCGATCATTGCGTTTGTCTGGGCGCTGGCGCTTGTGGTGTTGCTGGCGCAACCCCGCAGCGAAGCGAATCAGGTCTTTGCAGCCCTGTTCCTGGTGCTGGCGCTGGCGATCGCCGGGCTGTTTCACGGGTTGGACGATGCGCAGGGACGGTACTACACCGCCTTTACCATTGTGAGCAGCATGGCATGGATTGGACCGCTCCTGCACCATCTGGCGCTGTTGACACCGCAACCGATTACACGCTTTAGTTTCCTGCGGTTTGCGCTCCACCCGGTCGGTTTGGTCGCGATGATCCTGCATCTTGACAGCATGCTGGAATTCCTACCGTTCCTTCAATCATGGCGAGATGCAATCCCAGGGATAGCCAGTGCGATCAATGGCAGCACCATGCTGATCGGGCTGGCGGCATTCCTGGGGCGCGCAGGGTTCTGGGTATGGCGCGGCGACCGCGCCATTGCCGATCAGATGTGGGCGCTGTTGATCTCATGGGGACTCGGCGCAGGACCGCTGACGCTGGCAAGCGCGTACTACCTGATGACATACCGCGCTCCGTTGTGGACATCGCTTCAGCCGTTCCTCTTCTTTCTGGTCATCCTCTGCACTGGCACAGCCTATGCCATGCTGCGCTACCAGCGTTTTGCGTATTGTGGTCGCATTCTAAGCATCCTGGCAATGATCTATCTCAGCGCAACCATTGCATGCGTCACGATGGTGATTGTCTTGATTGGCATCGTCCGTATGCCGGTGGATGGGCTGCTATTTATGGCGCTATGGTGCGCCACATTTGCCACGACCCTCTTCTGGCATATCGACAGTCCGTTCCGTCGCCTGTATCGGCGCTTTTTCTTGCGGCATCAGCATCATTACCAGGCGACGCTCGACTTTGCCACGCGCATGAATCAGGCGTCCGATCTCGACGATGCCGTGCGCGAGGGCGCCAAGTTGATACGCCAGGCAGTGATGGCTGATTGGGTTGCCGTGCACTCCGCGCTGGCGCCGGATCGGGTGTGGCTGGCGACGGCGGCAACCATCGAGTTGCACCGGGTGAAGCCGGACGATCCTCCTTCAGCCGTTCTTTCCGAAGCGCCAGCAGTTATTCGCCAGCTTCCCAGCGAGGGCGAGATGCTGGGAACTCTGTATGTCGGACCGCGCCGCACACCTGAACCGCTCGATGAGGAAGATGAACGCCTGATCGACTTACTGGCAACAATGCTGACCAGCACAATGCGTATTCGTGCGCAGATTCAGCGTCTTTCAGAGGTGCCGGCGCTGATAATGGCAGCGCAGGAACAGGAGCGCGAGCGCATTGCCCAGGAGATTCACGATGGAGTCATGCCCTTTTTAGGCGCCATTCCACTGGGATTGACGCAGATCGAACGGCGTATCCAGGCGGGCGATCCCGCCGATGCAATCCTCCCGATATGCGAGGCATACCGGGAGCGCGCCGTCAGGACGTCCAGCGAACTGCGCAGTATCATGCGCCATCTGCAACCGCCGCTGGTTGGCGCAACGCATCTTGGACTTTCGATCCAGGCGTTTACTCAGGAAATCTGTCATCTCTACGGTGTGACCGCACGAATACAGGGCGCCGGGAGCGTCTACCCGCTGGATGAGTCGACAGCGCGCCATGCCTACCGGATCATCCAGCAGGCGGTTGTCAATGCGATTCAACACGCGCGTCCCGAACAGCTGGATGTGTCGATTGTGGCGGATGAGCGTGGATGGATGTGTCGTGTGACAGACAATGGGTGTGGTTTCGATCCTAAACAACCGCAGCAGAACAACGGTTTTGGGCTGTTCTCGATGCAGGAGCGGGCGCGAATCATTGGCGCAACGCTCACGATTGACTCACAGCCAGGACACGGAACGACCGTGACGTTGCAGGTGAAAGGCAGGAAGGGAACGTTCGACGCCGAACGTGGGAAGGTTGGCAGGTGACAGGCAGCAGGGGCGCCCCTCGTGGGCGCCCGTG
>DAOTWI010000655.1:0-9760 GCA_034436075.1 Roseiflexus sp. | reverse complement strand
CCGCGATTGCGCACCTGAATGTCGCCGATCTGACCGGCGCACTCGGCGAGTACCATGCAGCCGGAGCGGACCGCGTCGTTCGTGGCGATCTCGTGGTAGGTCGCTCCCGCACCGATCACCAGGCGATCACCGTCTGATGTGATGCCCTTGAGTTCCGATACGCGGCTGATGTCGATCAGCACAGCGGGTTGCGCCAGGCGCAGTTTCAGCGCCGGGAGCAGCGAGTGACCGCCCGCCAGGAGTTTGGCGTCGTCGCCGTGCTGCTGGAGCAACCCGATCGCCTCGTTGACCGTTTTGGGCGCATAATACTGAAAGGATGCCGGTATCATGAGAGATGCTCCTCAGTTTCAGGTAAGCGTCTGGACAATTCTCCTCGAGAGTCCAACCAGGCGCTGAACAATGTTATCGCTCCTGCGAGCTTGGCTTGTGATGGAATACGGATAGACACGGATAGAGACGAATCTGGACGGATTGGTCACGGGCTCTATCCGCTGGCGGACATGGCGCAGGCGCGCTATCTGCCAGCGCCTGCACCATCCGCGCTCCAGGCGCGATCCTTGTACAGGTTCGCGTTGATCGCTCTGTCAAGAAGCCGCCTGCGCTGCACGGATCGCCTTCCATACGTTTTCCGGCGTTGCCGGCATCTGCATGTGCCGGACGCCGAACGGCGACAGCGCATCGATGACAGCGTTCATCACCGCCTGCGCGCTGGCGATCGTTCCTGCTTCACCCGCGCCCTTCACCCCCATCGGGTTGACCGGGCTGGGAGTAACGGTGCGGTCAGTCTCGAATGGCGGCAGCATGTGCGCTGCGGGAATGGCATAGTCCATGAGCGTGCCGCTCACGAGCTGCCCGTTCTCGTCGTACACGGCGCGTTCGTAGAGCGCCTGCGCCACGCCCTGGGCAATGCCGCCGTGGATCTGCCCATCGACGACCAGCGGGTTGATGACGTTGCCGCAGTCGTCGACCGCCACGTAGCGCTTCAGGTCGACGATGCCGGTGTCCGGGTCCACCTCGACAATGGCGATGTGCGTGCCGAAGGGGAAGGTGCAGTTCGGCGGGTCGTAGTAGCTGGTTTCGTCGAGGAAGGGTTCCATGCCTTCGGGCAGGTCGTATGCCACCGACGCCTGGAGCGCGATCTCCCCCAGCGTCTTCGCGCGGTCGGGCGAACCCTTGACGTAGACGCGCCCGTTCTCGTACACCATGTCGTCCGGGTTGGCTTCGAGCATATGCGCCGCGAGCTTCTTCGCCTTTTCCTTGATCTTCGCCACGCTGCGGTAGACGGCCGTGCCGCCGACCGCGAGCGAGCGCGATCCATAGGTGCCGTAGCCGAACGGCGTGCCCGCTGTGTCGGAGTGCTCGATCACCACGTCGTCATACGGCACGCCGAGTTCGTCAGCGACGATCTGGGCGAAGGTGGTTTCAACCCCCTGCCCATGCGGCAGGGACCCGGTGGTCACCACAACCTTGCCGGTCAAGTGGATTCGCACATTGGCGCTCTCCCACAGACCGGCGCCCCACCCTTCGCCAGGGAGACCAATCCACTTGCTCGGCGCGACGCCGCAGATCTCGACATACGAACTGAGACCAAGCCCCAGGTATTTGCCCTGTTTGCGCGCTTCTTCCTGCTGCCTGCGGAAGTCGGCGTACCCGACGATGTCGAGCGCCTTGTTGAGCGCCGCTTCGTAGTTGCCGCTGTCGTATGGCAGCAACCCTAAGCCATTGTCGTAGGGGAAGGCGTCGGGCGGGATGAAGTTCTTGCGCCGCACCTCCGCCGGGTCCATCCCGATCTCGGCAGCGAAGCGGTCGACCATGCGTTCGATCAGGTACGACGCTTCGGGACGACCGGCGCCACGATAGGCGTCGACCATCGCTGTGTTCGTGTAGACGCCGTAGACCTTGACGTAGGCGGCGGGAATGCGGTAGACGCCGGTGATAATCCGCCCGTAGAGGGTCGTCGGAATACCCGGCGCGATGGTGCTGAGGTACGCACCAAGGTTGGCGTAGGTGGTGACGCGCAGCCCGGTAATCGTGCCGTCGCGATTGCCAGCGATCTCGACATCGGTGATATGGTCGCGCCCGTGGGTCGAGTACTTATAGTTCTCACTGCGGTCTTCGACGAACTTCACCGGGCGACCGATCTTGCGCGCTGCCCACATGGTGAAAGCCATATCGTTGTAGCAGAAAATCTTCTGCCCGAAACCGCCGCCGACGTTCGGCGAGATGACGCGCAGTTTCGTTTCGGAAATACCGAAGACGAACGCCGTCAGCAACAGACGCATCACGTGCGGCGCCTGCGAGGTCGTCCAGAGGGTGAACTCGCCGGTCGCCGGCTCGTAGCGCGCAATCGCGCCACGGGTTTCCATCGGTGTTGGAATGAGGCGCTGATTGACAATCTGCTCGTGCACCACCACCTCAGCGGCGGCAATGGCGGCATCGGCTTTCGCCTTATCCCCCGCATCCCATTCCATGACGATGTTGTTGGGCGCATTCTCGTGGAGTTGCGGCGCGCCGGGCTCGGTGGCTTGCTTCGCGTCCACCACCACCGGCAGCGGTTCATACTCGACCTCGATCAAGTCGCACGCATCGCGCGCAATGTAGCGATCCTCAGCGATCACCAGTGCGACCGGATCGCCAGCGAAGTGCACCTCGCCGACTGCCAGGACGCGCGGCGTATTGACATTGTTCTTCACGCGCCCCGCCTGCCAGGCGCACGGCAGCGGGTTGAGGTCGAGCATATCGTCGCCGGTGAACACGGCAACCACGCCGGGGTGAGCTTTTGCCTTGCTCGTGTCGATGGATTTGATCTTTGCGTGGGCATAGGGGCTGCGCAACACACAGGCGTGCGTCATGCCCGGGAGTTTGATGTCGTCGAGGAAACTGCCCTGCCCCGTAATCAACTGCGGGTCTTCGCGGCGCTTGATCGCCTGACCTACCAGCCTCGTTGTCATCGTTTCAGCCGTCATCGCTGTTTCATTTCCCTTCTAGTGCGGAGAAAACCAGAAGTCGAACGACAGGTGCGGTGATCCTGTTTCGATAAAGGGATGTTACGCCGTCACTTCTTCGCTGCGCATTTTTGCGGCAGCGCACTGCACCGCGCGCACAATGTTGTGATAGCCGGTGCAGCGGCAGAGGTTCCCTTCCAGTCCGTGGCGTACTTCCTCATCCGTCGGGTTGGGGTTCTGCTGCAACAGATCATACGCAGCCATGATCATGCCTGGCGTGCAGTAGCCGCACTGCAAGCCGTGGCACTCCCAAAACCCTTCCTGAAGCGGATGCAATTGCCCATTCGTCGCCAGACCTTCGATGGTCAGCACATTGGCGCCATCAGCCTGCACTGCCAGCATCGTACACGACTTGACGCTGGCGCCGTCGACCAGCACCACGCACGCGCCGCATTGGCTGGTATCACAGCCGATATGCGTGCCCGTCAGGTTCAGGTGCTCGCGCAGATAGTGAACGAGCAACGTGCGTGGCTCGACGTCGCTGGTGTACGTTTTGCCGTTGACCGTAACCGTGATCGTTGCCACTGTTGACACCTCCTCATTGAGCAGCGGATACAGAGAGCAGGGGAGATATGCTAGCGTTCCCGGCGGCTGCGTGCTCGACCGAGAATGTAGCCGATCAGGAAGGCGACCATAATCCAGGGCGCCCATGGGCGTTCAGCGATGAAATCGTTGACAATGCCGAAAAGAACCGACTCAGGACGCAACTGTTCTTCAGGAGGCACCACCACAGTGCGCCGTTCAGGGGCGGGCGGCGGCGGCGCAGGCGCTTCGACGCTCACGGGCGCAGCCGGGGCTTCAACAGCAGCGAGCGGTGTCGCAACGCGCGTCGCGACCTGCTCGGCAAGCGCCTTGAGCGACTGATTGATCAACTGGCGCGAAGCGCCTTCGATCAGGCGTTGCCCGACGCTTGCCAGCGTTCCGCCGACTTGCGCCTCACCGCCGTACATAAGCAGCGTTTTGCCTTCCTGGCTCACCAGATCGACCGTGCCAACGCCGTCGACCACGCCGTTGGCGCTTTTCCCGCTGGCAATCAGTTTGTAATGGTTGGGCGGATCGATATCTTCGATGCGGATGCGCCCATTGTAGACGCCACGGATCGCCTGAATGCCGATCTTGATCGTTCCTTCGTATTCATTGTCGCCAATCTGTTCGAGTCGTTCGCATCCTGGAACGACTCGCGCCAACACCTCGATATCGTTCAGCGCTTCCCACACGACGTCACGTGGCGCGTCGATCGTGTAGCTACCGGAAATCTTCACTGAACCGATCCTTTCATTGCACCAGGAGACCCCGAGTCCGGCGGTCTGGTGAGAGACAGGAACGCAATAGGATAGAGTCAGGCACGTGCGGAGAGCAATAAACAATGCCTGATGGTGAAATTGCTGCGTCCATGTTTTATGGTACCGACAGGGGTGAGGTTTGTCAAGCGCATCAGAACTGTGGCCATACGACGTTAGGAATGTGCACCGTTGCTCGTTCAAGGGACACCTGTGCCGCGCGTGGTTGCGGCAGGCGCAAGAATTGCGCCTCGATTGTCAGCAGATCGATGAATCGGTCAATCAGGTCAGCGTCCCACTGGGCGCCGCGTCCGCGCCGAAGTTCGGCAATCGCCTCGTCCTGGATCATTGCGCGGCGATAGGCGCGATCCGAGGTCATCGTGTCATATGCGTCGGCGATCGCCATAATCCGGGCTTCGAGCGGTATCTGTTCACCAGAGAGACCGTCCGGATACCCGGCGCCATCGATCCGCTCGTGGTGATGGCGGATGATGGGCAACACAGCGCGCAATGCCGTGATGCCGCGCACGATCTCGACGCCAATCACCGCATGGGCGCGCATAATGTCCATCTCTTCGGGCGACAGGCGCGCCGGTTTCAGCAGAATGGCGTCCGGGACGCCAATCTTGCCGATATCGTGGAGCAACCCGCCGTAGCGCAACGCTTCGATGCGGTCGCGTTCCAGACCAGCGACTTCGCCAAGGCGCACGGCATACTGCATCACCTGCAACGAATGCCCGGCGGTATACGGATCGCGCGCATCGATGGAAGCAGCCAGGGCAGCGATTGTTTCGAGATTCTGGTGTTTCAACTGGCGATAGAGGCGGCTATTGTCGAGCGACGCGGCAATCTGTGACGCGCAGATAGCCAGCAGCGTGCGATCATCGCTATCGAACGCCGGTTGATCGGATGAGCGGACCAGATCGAGCACGCCAACCGGTCGATCATTGCTGCGCAAGACAAAGCGCGCCAGGTGGGAAGGCGCGACCGGGTCGTGATGATCGATCAATTGAGCGTGTTCCTCAGAGAGGGTGTCATACCCGATACCCCGACGAAGCGGCACACGAACGCCGACTGCGGTGCGAGCATGCGCCCCCCGATGTGCGAGCAATTCGAGTTCGTGGTCTTCGGGATGCACAAGAGAGAGGGACAGCGCCGCCGGCGAAAAGCGTCGCCAGAGCAATTCGACAATTTCACGCACGGCTGTTTCCGTATCGAGCGTGCTGGTGAAGGTCTGGCTGATCTCATACAGCGCCACCACCTCAGAGAGGCGTTGCCGCTCCTGGCGCACCCGCCGCCATTCGACGGCGCGCCGCACGGTTCGTTCGAGTTCATCGACGCTAAACGGTTTGGTGAGGTAATCAAAGGCGCCCAGTTTCAGCGCCTCGCGCGCTGTTTCGACCGTCGCATACGCGGTAAACATGATGGTGTCAATATCGGCGTACTGACTGCGCATTTCCCGTAACAGCGCCATGCCGTCCATTTCGGGCATTTGCAGGTCGGTCAACACCAGATCGAACCGATGCTGTTGCAGGATCGCTAATGCTTCCCGCCCGTTGAACGCCGTTTTGACGGTATAGCCTTTCATGTGCAGCAATCGCGTGCAGAAACTGCTGACCATGGGATCATCTTCGACGATCAGCACAGATATCGGATCGCTGCGGGTTGGAAGAGCGTGACTCATCACCGCCTCGCTTTATCAAGTCAATCGACCAGAGTGTATTATAGCGCGCGGGTGTTTCCTTTACGTACCATGATAGCAGATGAGCCTTGCAGGCATATCCGCGCATAAACACAACGACCGCGCTGCTCAGCGCGGTCGGCAATCCAACGGGAAGGGCGCGGCGTCGATTATGGCGCAGACGGGCGCGGGCGGTTCTGGAAATAGGTGTGGACGCGCCGTTCGAGTTCTTCGAAATCGAACGGTTTGGCAAGGTAATCGTTGGCGCCGAGGCGCATTGCCTGCTTTTGGGTGTCGGGCGTGCCGAATGCCGTGATGAGAATGATGTAGATATCGCCAAAATCTTGCCGGATCGCCCGGATAAGTCCTAATCCGTCCATGCGCGGCATGTTCATGTCGGTGATCACCAGGTCGCAATGATGGCGCTGTAACACTTCCACTGCCGCCATGCCATCTTCGGCTTCCAGAACGAGGTAACCGCCATTCGACAACAGAAACTTGTAGAGACGCCGGGTTGCTGCATCATCCTCGACAATCAAGACTGTATCACTGGTGTGGCCGTTGTGCGACGGTTCTGTCGTCATAGACATACAAACGCCTCCACTGTTCTGCAAACCCTGGGGCCATCAGCAATCACCTCACCGCCCATAGGTCTGACTGGCGTGACTCGCGCCGCTGAAGCGCCACAGAACTCGCGGTCTTCCGGTGGACATCCTCATTCATGAATAAAACGCCGGAAGAACCGGTAATGATACTTCTATTCTACCACATTCCTCCGTCTGTCAAGGAACATGGCATTAATCGTAATCGCTTCGTAATGCGGTTATCTTCACCCCCATCCGCGTCAGAAATACGTGAACCCATGCTTCGGGCCACTGTGCCAGCGGTTGATGCGGATGGTGCGAGTCGGCGCCGCCGGTGATGAGCAGCCCATGCTGCTGTGCCAGATGATGATACATCGCGATCTGATCAGGGCGGTGGGCGGGATAATACACCTCGATGCCATCCAGCCCCGCCGCCGCCATTGCAGCAATATCCTCCACAGTCGCCGGTATGGCGTACACCCCTTTCGATCGACCCGGATGCGCCAACACTGCCACGCCTCCCACGGCATGCGCAACGGCGATGACGTCGTCCACAGCAGGAGGACGATAGGCGCCGGGCAGTCGCGCCAGGATATAGCGCATTCCTGCACTTTCATCGTCGTCTTCGGGCAAACGATCGGGCAGGTCGTTCGACCTGCCGAGCGCCGTTCCGATGTCGGCAACATGCGGCGGGCGTTCCAGGGCGTCGATGCCAGTCAGACGAAATCCCGCATTCATCAGGACATGGCGGAGCGCCTCAGCATCCGCCCGGTTGCGCGCTTCCACCGAGCGGCAGAGCGCCTGCAATTGCGGTGCGTCAGGATCGGCGCCGTAGACGAGCACATGCCAGAGTTTGAATGGCAACAGGTCATCGGAACGACCGGCGGGAAAGCCGCTGTCGATCTCGACCCCGGAAATGACCTGAATGCCGACGCGCGCGCCGGCTTCCTGCGTTGCGCGAACACAGGCGGTTGTGTTATGGTCGGTAACGGCGATCACGCGCAGACCGGCGCGCGCAGCCGCAGCCGCCAGACTCGCAGGCGTCCATGTGGCGTGATGCGGTGTTGCGCAGGTATGAATGTGCAGGTCGATCATGAGGCGTTGAGCAGACGATTGAGCAAATGTGCGTCGAGCGCGCGCAGAGCGTCATTTCGTCCCATCTCGAACAGGGTCTGATGGTTGTGTTCCTCGTAGTCGATGATCCACTCCAGCGGCATCAATTGTTGCGGCGCGATGACCAGCGGTTCGGCGATGATGCGCGGAATGCTGCCCTCCATCCGCAAGTCGGGGTTGCCAGTCTGTTGGGCGGCGTGTTCCAGTTTGCGCGCCGCCTCCGCCAACCGGTTGTAGGCGCGCAGCATTTTGATGGCAGCGCGATACGATGCGAGCAACGCCCAATCGAGCGTCAGCGACAATGCCTGCACCAGGTCTTGCGGAACCCCCTGTAATTGCTGGCGCATCGCTTCAGGCGCAACATCCCATGGCGTCATCATGACGACCACAATATCGACATCCTCGCCCGCAGCAAGCTCAATCACCGGTCCCAGCGGCGTGTTCGCCAGCACCGCGCCATCCCAATATTTGCGACCGTCGATCTCCGTCCAGGGATAAACGGTCGGAATGCTCGATGAAGCCATCAAATGATCGATCGTTATCGTATCGGCGGGATGATTGCGCAGCGGCCGGTTGCAGAAGACCCGCAGATCGCCGGATTGCAGATCGGTGGCGGTCAGCAGCAGCGCCGGTGCATCAGGCGAGTTAATCCGGTCGAAGTCCATCCATTGGTTCAGGGTGTGGCGCCAGGGGGTGGTATCGAGCAGGCTGCGAAACGGACGGCTGCGGAAGACGTTGTTAATGCGCTTGAGCAATCCCTCGGCGTTCAGGCTGCGCTCTTCCGGCGGCAACGCCGCTGGCGAGCCGCCGTGCGCTTCCGAGGTCAGCACGCTATGCATCAAAAAGCGAACGAGAGGGCGGCTGATCGCCGGCAGATCGCCTGACAGGCGGTGCACATCCTCGGTGTGCATGTCGAGCCAGCGCGCTTTCAGTTCAGCGACGGTGAGCCCCGACGCCAGCGCTGCGGCGTTGATGGCGCCGATTGACGTGCCGGCAAGAATGTCGGGTCCTGTGCCATCCTGTATCCAGCCGCGCTCGACGAGCGCCTCGATGACGCCAATATGGTAGGCGCCGCGACCGCCGCCGCCTGAGAGCACCAACGCTTTTTTCATCGTTTCCTGATCTCCTTCCGCATCTGTCCAGCATCGCCCCAACCGGCTCGTCGGGAATACGCGCGCCTTCTCCTGCATCAGGGCAGCGTGATGGCCGTCAACAGCAGCGCGTGCCCCCCGGCGCGCGCCGGGTCTGCTGCAACACCGCCGCTGACGGGCAAACGTTCACCACTGCTGGCATCGTACAATCCGATGACGATCTCATACGCTCCAGCCGGAAGATCAGGCGGCAAGGGCAATGGCAGCGGCACAGCCATCTGTTGCCCGGCCTGCCAGGTGCTGGTGGGCGAACCGCCGACGCCGGCTGGCGGAACATCCACCCCGGCGACACGCCGCCCCTGGGCATCGATCATCTGAAGAAACACCGTATAATCGCGCGCCGGCGATACGAGCGCGCCCCAGGACGGCGTCACCGTCAGATGGTCAGGCGCCGCTTCGATGGTGAATCCATGCAGCGTGATGTCATCGCCGAAACGCGCATGGATCGGCTGATCGTAGGGACGCGGCAACTGATAGATGTTCGCGTACTCGATCCCATGAATGACGACCGTGTGCATGGGCGTCATTGCTTCGAACTGCCGGTAGATATCGGGGTGTGCGCCGCGCTGCACCGATTCAAGGTACACAACAGCATAGTTGACCGGCAGTTTCCCAAGGTCGGTGATATCTCGCACATCGACAGGCACGAATGGTTGCAGCGTTGGTCTCAATGCCGAAATCACCGGTCCGTACCGGATGTCGGGGCGGGCGCTCAACCACGCACCGACCTGATCCATGCCTTCGCCCCACCCAATGAGAAACAGCCGCTGCGCGGCGGGACCGCCCCCGAGCACAGGGTTGTAGTAACTCAGGTAGTACGGGTGATACCAGACGACCTGGCTGACTTCGGCGGCGCCGAGAGTGAGCAATGCCGCCAGCGGGATGCGGGCGAACCACGCTCCGCTGCGGCGCCTTGCCGTTGCACGGCGGGCGAACCACGCCTGCG
>DAOTWI010000654.1:0-2323 GCA_034436075.1 Roseiflexus sp. | reverse complement strand
GGAGCACACGTAATGAGTCGTCAGTCCGACCTTGACCTGGCCGCCGTCCGGGCGCATCTCAGAGCGCGCCAGGAGCGAGCATATCAGGCTGCGGAGCAGCGGCGGCAGGCGGCGCTGAGTGCCATCCGCGCGGCGGCTTGCGCTGTTTTTCCGCGCTTTCCCGGCGTTTGCAGAGCATATGTCTTCGGTTCGGCGCTGCGGCCCGGAGCGATGCGCCTGGACTCAGACATTGATATTGCCATCGAAGGAGCATTGTCGGCTGAAGAATACTTTGCCCTCTGGCGCGATCTGGAGCATGCCGCCAGTGACTGGACGATTGACCTGGTGGAACTGGATCGAGCGGTGCGTTTTGCCGACCGTGTGCGTGAAGAAGGGATGCTGATCTATGAACGTCCGGATCCAGACGTTGAAAGCGGAGATCGCAGCCGATCTGAAGGCGATTGCTGAGATCTACAGCGCACTTGCTGCGTATGGCAACGGACTGACCGATGATGAACGCATCATTGTTGTAGCGTATTACCTGCACAATCTGTACTGCGCCTTCGAGAGCATCTTCCAGCGCGTCGCCGGGGTCTTTGAAAACCACATCTCCGACAAGGGCAGATGGCATTCTGAACTGTTGCGCCGGATGACGCTGGATATCGAGGGAGTGCGACCGCGGCTGTTGAGCGATCAGGCATACGATAGCCTGGATGAACTGCGGCGTTTTCGGCATCTCTTCCGCAGCGCGTATCGCATGCGCCTGGACGCCGAGCGGCTGGCGCTCGTCTATCGAAAGGCTCAGGAGTTGGAGCATGTCTACCAGTCTGACATCGAGCGATTCCTGGCGTTCCTGGATACACTCGTACAGGTTGAGGGCGAATGAAGCGCGACGTGCCATCCAACACGACGGTGCGCGTGCCGCCGGGGGCGTCGGCTGAGCCTGTCGAAGCCGACGCCGATCTCTCGACGGTATTGACGGTTCAGGCGCAGGCGCGATAAGAACGGCTCCAGGCGGCAGAAAGTGGCACCACGATGGCGCCAGACGATACATACCGGCAACTGTTGCAGCAGCGGCGCACAGCCCATAGACAGGCGCTGCGGCAGGAGGCTGAACGTCTGGCGACGGAGGCGGCGGCGCTTGGGGTTCAGCGGGTCATTCTGTTCGGTTCCGTGGTGCGGGAGCAGGATGGTTTGATGAGCGATCTGGATTTGCTCATCGTCTGGGACACGCCGCTCAGTTTTCTGGAGCGCACAGTGGAATTGTACCGTCGTCTCCAACCGCGCGTTGCGACCGATCTGCTGGTCTACACTCCGACTGAGATGGAGGAGATGGCGCAGACCTCGCTGGTGCGGCGGGCATTGCAGGAAGGACGGGTGCTGTATGAAGCGTGATGCGCGGTCGGAAGGGTTGCGCTGGCTGGAACAGGCGGAGGCGGATCGATACGGCGCGCAATTGCTCTTTGACGGAGCGAGTTATCATCTGGCGTGTTTCGTGGCGCAGCAGATCGCCGAAAAGGCGCTCAAAGCCTTTCTCTACGCTCAAGGGGAAGACCTGGTGATTGGTCATTCGGTGGAGGCGTTGTGCCGCTGGGCCGCCGGATTCGACGCCGACTTCGAGCAACTGCGGCAAGAGGCGGCGCCGCTGGATGGCTATTACATTCCGACCCGCTACCCGAATGGTTTGCCGGACAGCATCCCGGCGCGGGTGTATACCCGGGCCGCGGCTGAGGAAGCGTTGCGACTTGCCGATCAGACCCTGCATCTGGTCCAGGAGAAACTGCGTGGCGGGCAGGCATCTGGTTGACTCCGCCAAGACCCTTGAGGTCTATTGACGTCGCTGCCGGGCTCGGGAGGCATGCCGCCAGAGGCGCTCCCAGACGGCGCGGGTTGCGTGGCGCAAGACCTCAAGGGTCGGGTGGGTTCCTTCCGCCAGGACTCTTGAGGTCGGGCGCCGTTGTGGACAGGCGCGGGGGACATGCCGCCGGAGGTGATCCCGGGCAGCGCCTCTTCCGCCAAGACCCTTGAGGTCTGTTGATGTCGCTGCCGGGCGCGGGGGACATACCGCCAGAGGCGCTCCCTGGCGGCGTGGGTGGCATGGCGCCAGACCTCAAGGATCGGGGGCATTTTTACCGGCAACCTGCAATGCCCCGCGTTCGACGCCTAACATATTGAGACGTTGCGATATCTTGAGACGCTGCGATGCAGCGTCTCTGCGGGTGACACGTTCCCTTCTCATGTTCAAGGTGCAACGTTCAACATTTCGAGACGTTGCGCTGCAATGCGCACCATGCGCGACGCTGCAATGCGCACCATGCGCGACGCTGCAATGCGCACCATGCGC
>DAOTWI010000653.1:0-1727 GCA_034436075.1 Roseiflexus sp. | reverse complement strand
CGCTGGCGGACCTGCCAGCCGAACCGGTGCGCGCCAGCGGGCTGACCCTTGCCGCTGCCGCTGCGACGATGAGCAGCCCGCTCGCGTATCCCGCCGAAACCGACGCCAGTCTGATCATTGTGCGCGAAACGACCGGCTATACCTTCATTCTCTCGCTGGGGAGCGGGTACACCGTCGCGCGCGTGAACCTGGCGGAGAAAGAGATCGTTGACGCCATCCGCCGGGCGCGTTCCGCGTTCCTGGAGAAAATCGTCAAGAAACTCGATACGTCGCGCAATGTCTATGCCTACCAACTGAAGGATACAACGATCCTGGCGGCGATCCACGAGGAGGCGCTGCGCGATCTGCGGCAGATCGGCGATCTGCTGTTCCGCTCGTTGTTCTTCGCTCCCGGCAGCGGCGACCAGGGGCAGGAAATGGGGCGTTTGCTGCGCAAGACAACCGCCGAGCGCGAATTGCGCATCAATGTCATCGCCGAACGCTTCGCTTTCCCCTGGTCGCTGGTCTATGCCCCGTCCTTCAAGCCATCCGACCCGGTTGATCCAATGGGGTTTTGGGGCTACCGCCATATTATCGAAAACACGCCGCAGTTCAGCGCGCGCCAGCCTTCCGCTTTCGCGCCCGAAATCAATGCCGCAGATCGGCTGCGCGTAGGGTTTGTGTTCGACCAGACGATTGATGCACAGTTCAATGCGCCGATCATCGCCGAACAGCGCCAGGTGTTGCCCGGCATCGACGGGGTGACGGTCACCGAGTACGACACCCGCGACGAGTTTCTCGACCTGTTGAGCCGTTCCCAGGATGTGCCGCAGATCATCTACTTCTACGGGCACGCGGTCAGCCGCTCGCCGGGTGAAAAGGACGCAGCCACCGGCATTGAATATGGGTTGGGCGACTCCTACCTGAGCGTCAACGGCGAAGCGATCACGCTCGACGAAATGAACCTGTACGCCGGTCTGGACCTGGAGCGGTTCGACAGCGCGCCGCTGGTGGTGCTCAACGCCTGCGAGAGCGCCGAACTATCGCCGGAACTGTACAACGGGCTGGTTCCCTACCTGATCGGGCGCGGCGCGCGCGGCGTCATCGGCACGGAGGTGTTGATGCCCGCCTTTTTCGCCGCCGAGTTCGCGCCTGCCCTGCTGCGCCGTTTTGCCGCTGGCAACACGCGCCTCGGCGATCTGCTGCGCGACATGCGGCGCGAGTATCTGCGCGACAAACGCAATGTGCTGCCATTGATCTATGCGCTCTACAGCAACGCCGAGATGATCGTCAAACGTGGTTAGGGGCAACGCCTTTCACATAAGCTCACACGAAGGCACAAAGGCGCAAAGAATCAATTCAGACTCTGTTGATGGCGGATCGTTGTCATTTGCGCCTTCGCGCCTGTGGGTGCGCTTATTGACGCAAAGACGCAAAGAGCGGAGGATCTATCACTTAAGAACCTTTGCGCCTTCGCGCCTTTGTGCGCTCTGAATATTGACGCAAAGACGCAAAGGCGCTAAGGTAAATAATGGCTTTATAAAAACCTTCGTGCCTTAGCGCCTTTGTGTGTGCCATAAGGAGCAGCAATCGTTGCGATAGACGGATGCAGGCATGAATTGCCAGGAACCATCGCGTTCCTGGCAGACGGCGCCGCGCGGGCATGATGGTTTTCGAGAAATTAATCCGGTATCGCCACGTCTAGCCCGCGAAGGCGGACTTTGCAGCAGGAGCCCGCGACTTATTGG
>DAOTWI010000652.1:0-1728 GCA_034436075.1 Roseiflexus sp. | reverse complement strand
GTGCCGCCGAAGGTCCGCGACATCGAGTACATTCCGAGCGTCTCGTCGGGGGTGCGCGCCGCGGCGCTGCGGCAGGAGGGCACGCTGACGATCATCGGCGAACGGGTCAACACCCTCGGTTCGCGCAAGGTCAAGCGCCTGCTGCTGAACGAGGATTACGACGGTGTGCTCGAAGTGGCGCGCGAACAGGTCGATTCGGGCGCGCATCTGCTCGATGTGTGCGTGGCGATGACCGAGCGCTCCGACGAGCGCGAGATGATGGTCAAACTGGTCAAGAAACTGACCATGAACGTCGAATTGCCGCTGGTAATCGACACGACCGAAGCCGATGTGCTCGATGCGACGCTGGCGATCTACCCCGGTCGCGCGGTGGTCAACTCGGTGTCGCTCGAAGGCGGGCGCGGCGACAAGATCGACCGCACCATGCCGCTGGTAGCGCGCTACGGCGCGGCAACCATTGCCATGACAATTGACGAAGAAGGCATGGCGCACACCGCTGAGCGCAAACTGGCGATCGCCCGGCGCATCGCGCAGATCGCGCAGGAGGAGTACGGCGTGCCTGCCGAGGCGCTGATCTTCGATGTGCTCACCTTCCCGATCACCACTGGCCAACCCGAATTGCGCCGCGCCGCGATCGAAACGATCGAAGGCATTCGCCTGGTGAAGCAGCACATTCCCGGCTGCTTCACGACCCTCGGCGTCAGCAACCTGAGTTTTGGCGTTGCGCCGCACGCGCGCGCCACGCTCAACTCGGTATTCCTCAAGCACGCCGTCGATGCCGGGCTCGATACGGCGATCATCAACCCGGCGCATGTGATGCCATACGCGGAAATCCCGCCGGAACACATCAAGGTCTGCGAGGACCTGATCTTCGACCGCGACGATCAGGCGCTGGCGCGTTTCATTCAGTTCTTTGAGGAGAACGCGGCGGACGCGAAAGCCGAACGCGCCGACCCGACCGAGGGGATGACTGCCGCGCAACGCATCCACTGGAAGATTGTCCATCGCAAGAAGGAAGGCATTGAAGCGGATATCGACCAGGTGATCGCTGAGCGGATCTGCGAGGCGGAGGCGCGCGCCGGCGCTGGCAACGGCGCAGTCGATCCCGCCCAACGCTCGCGCGAGTCGCTCTTCGCGTCTCCTTTCCGCAACGATGCCGCGGTCGAGGTGCTGAACACCGTCCTGCTGCCAGCCATGAAAGAGGTCGGCGACCTGTTCGGCGCCGGGCAACTGATCCTGCCCTTCGTTCTGCAAAGCGCCGAAGTGATGAAACGCGCCGTTGCGCACCTGGAACAGTACCTGGAAAAACTCGAAGGCGTCACCAAAGGCAAAATCGTGCTGGCGACCGTCTACGGCGATGTTCACGACATTGGCAAGAACCTGGTGCATACCATTCTCGCCAACAATGGGTATACCGTCTACGACCTCGGCAAGCAGGTGCCGATCAATACCATTATCGAGAAGGCGGTCGAGGTCGATGCCGACGCGATCGGGCTGTCGGCGCTGCTGGTGAGCACGTCGAAGCAGATGCCGCTCTGCGTGCAGGAACTCTACCGGCGTGGACTCAAGTTCCCAGTGCTGGTCGGCGGTGCGGCGATCAACAAACAGTACGGTCAGCGCATCCTGTTCGTCGATGAGAGCACCCCCTACGAACCGGGCGTTTTCTACTGCAAGGACGCATTCGAGGGGTTGGAGACGGTCGATGCGCTGGCGGACCCGGCAACCCGC
>DAOTWI010000651.1:0-11263 GCA_034436075.1 Roseiflexus sp. | reverse complement strand
CTACCTTCTTTCTGCGCCCAAACCCTGTTCTTCCGCCCAAAATGCGCGTTGTGCCACGATGAACAGGACAATGATCGGCGCTGTCATGATCGCTGCGCCTGCCATCAGCAGCGACCAGTTGGTGATGTCCATCTGCTGCAATATGCGCAAACCGACGGGAAACGTGTAGCGCGTCTCGGATTTGAGGTAGAGGAGCGGATTGATAAAATCGCTCCAGTATTGCACAAATGTAAGCACGCTAACCGCGCCGATCGCGGGGCGCGCCAGCGGCAGCGCAATGCGCGCCCAGATCGAGAGCGCCCCCAACCCATCAAGACGCGCCGATTCGATGACTTCGGTCGGAATGCGACGGAAACTCCAGTAGAAGATCAGGACAAACAGTGGACTCGACCCCATCCACACCGGCGCCAGGAGTGCGGCGTAGGTGTCGATCAGGCGCAGTTCATTCAATACCAGGAAGCGTGTGAGCCAGAGCGCCGTGATCGGCGTCATGCGCACGATGATCGCACACGCAATAAGCGCATTGCGCGCACCTTCCGGCAATTGCGCCATGGCAAACCCTGCCCACGACGCAATGACGATGGTGAGCGGAACTGCCAGCGCCGCGACGATCATCGAGTTGAGCAGATAACGTTCGAGCGGGAGCAGGTCGAAAAGGCGCAGGTAGTTCGACCACTCGAATGATCCGGGCAGCCAATCGAATACAGATGACGGCGGCGCGCCAGGAGGACGGAGCGACGCCATCATCATCAAGAATGCCGGCGCTACGAAGACGAGCGCGATGCACAGCGCCGCCGGGTGAAACCACGCGCGTCGCCAGACAGACCGTTCAAACAGCATCATCATATCCCCACCCGCCGAGTGTGCGCCAGACCAGCGCAATCAGCGCAGCAACACCCGCGAAGAGCGCCGCTGTCATTGCCGCGCCTTCCCCGAAGCGAAAACGGTCGAACGCAGTCTGGTACATCAGCAGCGGAAGAAAGAGGGTCGCATAGTACGGACCGCCGCCCGTCATGATCAGCGCAGGCGTGAATGTAGTTTGCGCGCTGGCGATCATGTCTCGAATGATAATCAGCAGCAACCAGGGCATGAGCAACGGCAATGTCACATATCGGAACGTCGCCAGCCGTCCCGCGCCGTCGATTGCCGCAGCATCATAGTATTCATCGGGGATGTGCCGCAATCCCGCGATCAGCACGACAAACCCTTCGCCAATCTGAAAAAGCGCGACAAATGCCAGCGCCGGCAGCGCAGTGCAAGGATCGACCAGCCAGGCTGCCGTGGGCAGACCAAAGAGGTCGAGGATCAGGTTCAGTGGTCCGTAGACCGGATTGAGAATCCAGAGCCAGATCAGCGCATACGCCACCCCCGGCACGACGGTCGGCAGATAGACGGCAGCGCGGTACAGGCGAACGCCGCGACGCGAACGGTGCAGCAGTAGAGCCAGTCCCAGCGTGATCCCAGTGCGCAGCGGCACGGTCAGCGCCAGAAAGGTCAATGAATTGACGACTGCACGCTGGAAGAGGTCGTCGGCGGCCAGCTGGCGATAATTCTGCACGCCGCGCCACACCGGCGGCGAAAGAGCGTCGTAGGCGGTGAACCCCAGAGCGAATGATAACCCTGCCGGTATGATCACCAGGACGACAATGCCGGTGAGGAACGGCAGCAGCATCAGGCAGAGCGACAGACGGTAGCGCGTCTGATAGTGCATGGTGAACAGTCTCGTATCGAATGCAGAATGATGATACTTTTCTCATCCACAGCGGCGCTGCCGTCATCCCTTTGTTTGCTTGACGATATAGCATGGTAATGGCGACATATGCGCCCCGGAGAGACCATGAAACAGGTGCTGAACAGTATACCCTTTCTGAGGCCGCTGATCCTGTTTGTCATCGGTGGCGTGCAGGGAACGCTGGTTGCCTACGATCCCGGAGCAAGCCTGGCGTGGCTGGCGCCGATGCTGCTGGGAGTGACATTATACCTTGGCACGGTGACGGCGCTGCGCCATCGATCAGCGATCGTCGCCGTGGTTCTGGCATTCTGGGGCATCGGGTATAGCGTCACGCTGGCGACGCAGTACCGCCATCTGGGGTTCGGTGAGAAACTGGGGCTTACCGCCTGGCTTGGACGGCTGATCAGCTCGCCTTTTCCCGACACGACACCGGTGTTCATCGATGCCAATGCTGCCGCATCGTTCCTGGCGCCGGCGATACCGCTCATCGCTGGGCTGGCGTGGACTGTACGCGGCGCCGGTCGCGCAGGGTGGGGCGCTGCCGCTGCGGCTGTGGCTTTTGGTTTGTTGCTCACCTCTTCGCGCGGCGCATTCGTTGCGCTGGCGGCGGCGAGTCTTCTCTGGCTGCTGGTGCGCGTTCAGGCGTCTGCGCATCACTCCGGCGCCCGGCTGCCGCGCTTCGACCGGCGGAGCGCCATCATTGCAGGTACGGTCATTGCCGGCATCATCACGGTCGGCATGGTGCTGGTCTGGCATCCGCTGGCGCAGGACGCCGTCGCTTCGGCGCTGCTGCGCGCCGCGGATCGGCTGGCGGTCTACCGCAACAGCCTGTTCCTGGCGCTCGATTTTCCGTTCAGCGGCATTGGACCGGGAACAGTGTTCGGGCAGATGTATTCGCGCTTTCAGTTGCTGATCATTCCAACGTACATCGGCTATGCGCACAATCTGTTTCTCGGCGTCTGGCTGGCGCAGGGCATCATCGGTCTGATCGGCTTCCTCTGGTTGCTCATCGCATCGTTGCGTCGCATTGCGCCGACGCTCCACACGCAGTCGCCGCTCGTGCAGGGCGCGGCGATCGGATGTACGACGCTCCTGCTCCACGGGCTGACCGACGCGCCGCAGTACGATACGTCCTGGGCAACCATGATCCTGGCGTTTGGTCTCTTTGCCATGATCGCAGCCGCCGCTCATCCGCCGGATACCCCGGCGCGCGCCGTTGAACCTGCGTCACAACGCCGCGCCGTTCGTCCTCTGGCAATCGCCGCAGCAGGAGTCATTGCGCTGATTGCGACTGCGCCACACCTGGCGGCTACGGGTGCAGGCAATGTCGCCGCCTGGTTCCAAGCGCGCGCCGTGCTCGCCGAAGGATTGACGCAGGAAGAACGCACTGCGTTGATGCACGAGTCGGTCGTCTGGGTCAACCACGGGCTGCGGATCGCGCCAGATTCGCCGATGATCCAGAAACGCCTCGGCATGCTGGCGCTCGATCTGGGCGACTACCCGCGCGCAATCAACGCCCTCAAACGCGCTCAAACGCTGTTCGCCAGCGATCAGGCGACCTGCAAGGCGCTGGGTATGGCGTATGTGTGGAACGGCGAGCCGGAACGGGGCGCCGAAATCCTGGCGCATCTCGACTACGCCGATGAGGTGCGCGAGGAACTGGGCATCTGGGTGTACGCCTGGAGAGATCGGGGGCGCGACGACCTCGCCGCCTATGCACAGCGCGCCGCGCAGGCAATGGCGGCAATTCACTGACCTACAGCAGACTCTTGAGCTCTTCAGCCGCCTTGCGCGTCATTCCCGGTACAGCGGCGATTTCGTCAACCGTGGCATTGCGAATGCCGTCGAGCGAGCCAAAGCGTTTGAGCAGTAGCTGGCGCCGTTTCGGACCGATGCCGGGGATGTCTTCCAGGCGCGACGCGGTCGCCGATTTGCTGCGCAGTTTGCGGTGATAATCCTTTGCGAAGCGGTCGGCCTCCTCGTCGATCTGCCGGATGAGGCGTAGCGCGGCGCTGTCGCGCTCAAGGACGATGAGATCGCTGGCGCCGGGCAGGAGCAGGTCGAAGCGGTCGCGGTTCGGACCCTTGACCACTCCGACGATCGGAATATGGTCGAAGCGCAGGTCGCGCAGCACCTGCAACGCCCCATTCACCTGACCGATGCCGCCGTCGATCAGGATGAGGTCTGGCAGTTCCGCCCAGGTTTCCTGGCGTTCAAGGTCGGCGCGCGACCCGGGCGCAGCAGTCTTTTCCGTCTCCTCCTGCTCTCCGGCGTCGGTCTGACCATTGATGTCGCTGGTCGCCTGCCGATCCTCCGCCGCCTGTTCCTCTTCGCCGATGACCATGGCGGCGCGCCGGAAGCGCCGCCGCAGCACTTCCTGGATCGAGGCGACGTCGTTCGCGCCTTCGACCGTCTTGATTTTAAACTTGCGGTAGCGGCTCTTCTTTGGCGCGCCATGCTCGAAGACGACCATCGCCCCAACCGAATGGCTGCCCTGGGTATTGGAGACGTCGAAGCATTCGATGCGCACTGGCAGCGCGCTCAGTCCGAGCCGATCGCGCACTTCGGACAGCCCTGCTACGGCGCGCTGCTCGCTGTTGAGCCATTGCAGACGGAGTTCGTCGAGTTTCTGGCGGGCATTCTGCTCGGCAAGCTCGACGAGGCGGCGCTTTTCGCCGCGTTGCGGTGTGTGCAGCGCAATCTTGCGCCCGGCTTTTTGCGCCAGCCACTGCTCGATGATTGCCGGATCGTCGAGCGGCATCGGCAGCAGCAGCGTCGCCGGGAGTTCGGCGGCTGCGTCGTAGAATTGCGTCAGAAACGAGGCGAGCAGGTCTTCGCTGCGCTCCCCTTCGGCATTTTGCAGCGGGAACGACTCGGCGCTGATCAATTTTCCAGCGCGAATGCACAAGACCTGGACGACCGCCATTCCCTCCTCACGCGCCAACCCGATGACGTCCTGGTCGGCATCGTCTTGGCGCAGCACCTGCTGGCGCTGGCTGATCAATTCGATGTCGCGGATGCTGTCGCGCAGCCGCGCCGCGCGCTCGAAGTCGAGCCGTTCCGCCGCCTCTTCCATCTGGCGGCGCAATGTTTTCACCACCAGGTCGCTCTTCCCTTCGAGAAAACGGCAGACCGACTCAATCGTCGCGCGATATTCCTCCTGGTTGACCAACCCCGGCACGCACGGACCCAGGCAGCGTTTGATGTCGTAGTACAGGCATGGTTTGCCGAGCCGCCGGTGGCGGTTGAACTTATCGTCGAGGCAGCGCGACGGCGGGCGAAAGGCGAACAACCGGTTGAGTTGATCGAGGGTGCGGTAGAGCGCACTGGCGCTGGAGTAGGGTCCAAAGTAGCGCGCACCCTCTTCCCAGCGCGGGTTGCGCGTCGCAAAAATGCGGGGCCACGGCTCGTGCAGCGTCACCTTGATGTACGGGTAACTCTTGTCGTCCTTCAGCATCACGTTGAAGCGCGGACGATGCTGTTTGATGAGGGTCATTTCGAGCAGCAGCGCTTCAAGCTCGGTGGATGTCACAATCACCTGAAAATCGGCGATCTGCGCGACGAGCCGCGCCGTTTTGCCGTAGAAATCACCGGTGTGATTGAAGTAGGAACGCATGCGGTCGCGCAGCCGCTTACTCTTGCCGATGTAGATGATCTTCCCCTGGGCATTCTTCCAGAGGTAGACGCCGGGAGCGAGCGGCACGGCGCGCAACCGTTCTTCAAATGCGACAGGATCGGCAATGGCTGTATGGGTGAGGTCGGGCATGGCTCTATTATACCATTTCCCAACATGACGAATCGCTCCCAAAAAAGTGGTACAATCGCAGATGCACCTCAAAAAGTCTTTCAAGACGACCATACGAACGGAAGGACGGAGCCATGTCCAGCGACCTCAAACGTCACAGTCGCACAATCACCGATGGGCGCACCCGCGCAGGGGCGCGCGCGATGCTCAAGGCGATCGGATTTACCGACGAGGACCTGGCAAAGCCGATCATTGGCATTGCCAATACCTGGATCGAGACGATGCCGTGCAACATCAACCTGCGCGCGCTGGCGGCGCGGGTCAAGGAAGGTGTGCGCGCAGCAGGCGGCACGCCGATGGAGTTCAACACCGTCGCTATCGCTGATGGCGTCACTATGGGCACCGAGGGCATGAAGGCGTCGCTGATCAGCCGCGACCTGATCGCCGACTCGATTGAACTGATGGGACGCGGCTACATGTTCGATGCAATCATTGCACTGGTTGCATGCGACAAGACGATCCCCGGCGCTGCGATGGGGTTGACGCGCCTGAACGTCCCCGGGTTCCTGCTCTACGGCGGCTCGATCGCTCCCGGTCACTGGCGCGGCAAAGAGATTACGATTCAGCACGTGTACGAGGCGATTGGCGCGGTCGCTGCGGGCAAGATGACCGATGAGGAACTGAAGGAGATCGAGGACGCGGCGTGCCCCGGTCCAGGCGCGTGCGGCGGCCAGTACACCGCCAATACGATGGCGACGGTCATGGAGATCATCGGGCTGTCGCCGATTGGCACGGCAGCGGTGCCAGCTGCCGACCCGCGCAAAGATTCGGTCGGCTACCGCGCGGGCCAGTTGATCATGGAGGTGTTGCAGCGCGATCTGAAACCACGCGACATTCTGACCCGCGCCGCATTCGAGAACGCGATCGCCAGCGTGGCGTTGACTGGCGGTTCGACCAATGCGGTGCTCCACCTGCTGGCGCTGGCGCGCGAGGCGGGCGTGCCGCTGACGCTCGACGACTTCGACGCGATCAGCCGCCGCACTCCGCTTTGCTGCGACTTGATGCCGAGCGGCAAGTATTCTGCTATTCATGTCGATCAGGCAGGCGGCATTCAGGTGATCGCCAAACGGCTCGTCGATGGCGGCTTCGCCCACGGTGATGCGATCACTGTCACCGGGCGCACGCTGGCGGAAGAAGCGGCGGACGCTGTGGAAACGCCAGGGCAGGACGTGATCCGCCCGCTCGACAACCCGATCAAGCCAACCGGCGGATTGCTGGTGCTGCGCGGCAACCTGGCGCCCGAAGGGTCGGTCGTCAAACTGTTCGGCTACGAACGCACCTACCATCGCGGTCCGGCGCGGGTCTTCGACGGTGAAGAGGCGGCGATGGCGGCAATCGTTGGCGGCGAAATCCGGCCGGATGACATTGTTGTTATCCGCTACGAAGGACCGCGCGGCGGTCCTGGCATGCGCGAGATGCTCGGCGTGACCTCAGCAATCGTCGGCGCCGGTCTCGGTCAGTCGGTGTCGCTCATTACCGACGGGCGCTTCAGCGGTGCGACGCGCGGCGTGATGATCGGGCACGTGGCGCCGGAAGCGGCGCGCGGCGGTCCGCTTGCGATTGTGCGGGAGGGCGATGAGATCGAGATCAACCTGGATGAGCGCCGCGTCGATCTGGCACTTTCGGAAGAGGAGATCGCCGACCGGTTGCTCGCCTGGCAACCGCCAGCGCCACGCTTCGAGTGGGGCGTGATGGCGCGCTACGGCGCGCTGGTCTCATCGGCGTCGGAAGGCGCAGTGCTGGTGACGCCGTAACAGACGTTCTTTCGTGTCCTTCCCCACTGATGTTGCAAAAGGCTGATCGTTGGGACGGGTCTGAGACCCGTCCCAACCAGGAGTTCTTTCCATGTCTCTCCCCTCCGATTTCTCCGGTTTGCTCGAATGGCGCTGCATCGGGCCGTTCCGCGGCGGGCGGGTGGTCGCCGTCGCGGGAGATCCGCGCGACATTGGAACCTTTTATTTCGGCGCGTGCGCTGGCGGGGTCTGGAAAACGGTCGATGGCGGCCAGTACTGGGAGTGCGTCTCTGACGGCTTTTTCAACACCGCCGCCATTGGCGCGCTCGCCGTTTCCGGCTCCGACCCCAATGTCATCTACGCTGGAACCGGCGAGACGACGATCCGGATCGACGTGTCGCACGGCGATGGGGTCTACAAAAGCACCGACGCCGGTAAAACCTGGGCGCACGCCGGTCTGGCGGATACGCGCTTCATCGGCAAAATCCGCATTCATCCGCACAACCCGGATATCGTCTGGGTTGCGGCGCTTGGGCATGCGTTCGGTCCGAACAACGAACGGGGCGTCTTCAAGAGCGTCGATGGCGGGGAGACATGGCGCAAGGTGTTGTTCAAAAGCAACAAGGCTGGCGCTGTCGATCTCTCGCTTGATCCGAACAATCCGCGCATCCTGTATGCCGCCGTGTGGGAAGCGTACCGCGGTTTCTGGCAGATCTCGTCCGGCGGACCGGACAGCAGTCTGTGGATGAGCCGCGACGGCGGCGAGACATGGATCGATATCACCGAACGTCCGGGATTGCCAAAAGGGTTGAAGGGCAAGATGGCAGTCGCCGCCTCACCGGCGCAAGTCGGGCGCGTCTGGGCATTGATCGAGCACGCGAAGGAAGGCGGTCTCTACCGCTCCGACACCTACGGCGACATGTGGGAAAAGGTTTCCGACAATCAGAACCTGATCTCGCGCGCCTGGTACTACATGCACCTGACGCCCGATCCGCTCGACGCCGAAACGATCTGGGTCAATAACCTCAGTTTGTGGAAATCGACCGATGGCGGTCGCACGTTTGTGGAGGTTGCCACGCCCCACGGCGATAATCACGATCTCTGGATCGATCCGCGCAACAACCGGCGCATGATCCAGGGGAACGACGGCGGCGCGTGCGTGTCGTTCAACGGCGGCGCTTCCTGGTCGAGCATTCACAATCAGCCGACGGCGCAGTTCTACCATCTGGCAGTGGACAACCGGAAACCGTATGTCGTCTACGGCACGCAGCAGGATAACACGAGCATCGCCGTACCGAGTCGCAGCCGGCACGGCGGCATTCTGTGGGGCGACTGCTGGATCGCCGGGACGGGGGAGAGTGGCTATATCGCCGTGCGCCCCGATAACCCGGACATCGTCTATGTCGGCGCCATTGGCTCGTCGCCTGGCGGTGGCAACTGTTTGCAGCGCTACGATCACAGCATCCGGCAGATCCGCCTGATCACCACCTGGCCCGAATATATGGGCGGGTACGGCGCAATTGATCACACATACCGGTTTGCCTGGACCTACCCGATTGTCATTTCGCCGCACGACCCGAACACGCTCTACATCGGCGGGAACATGATCTTCCGCACCACCGACGAAGGGCAGACCTGGGAGGCGATCAGCCCCGACCTGACGCGCGCCGACCCGGCGACGCTGCAACCGACCGGCGGACCGATCAACCGCGACTCGATCGGCGCCGAGGTGTACGCGACCGTGTTCGCCTTCATTGAGTCGCCGCACGAACGCGGCGTCTTCTGGGCAGGCTCCGACGATGGCTTGATCCACCTCTCGCGCGACGGCGGCGCAACCTGGCAGAATGTCACTCCGCCCGACCTGCCGGAGTGGACGTTGATCAGTTGCATCGAGCCGTCCCCCTTTGACCCGGCGACGGTCTATGTTGCGGCGACGCGCTATAAACTCGACGACTACCAGCCCTATCTGTACAAAACGACCGACTATGGCGCGACCTGGCAGCGGATCGATGCGGGCATTCCAGCGCACGACTTCACGCGTGTGATCCGCGCCGATCCGGTGCGTCGCGGGTTGCTGTTTGCGGGCACAGAGACCGGGCTGTACCTCTCGTTCGACGATGGCGCGTCATGGACGCGCTTCATGCTGAACCTGCCGGTGGCGCCGATCCACGATCTTCTGATCAAAGACAGCGACCTGATCGCCGGCACGCACGGTCGCTCGATCTGGATCCTCGACGACATCACGCCGCTGCGGGCAATGCAGGCGGAGATTGGCGAAGCGCCCGTGCACCTGTTCGCGCCGCGCACTGCCGAGCGCATCCTGCCGGGCATCGACTGGACCGGCAACAATCCCGGCAAGGAGTACCTGACGGTCACCGGCGGCGCGTTTGTCAACGAGAAGCAGCCCGACGGAACGATGAAACGGCGCTACCTCGATGTCGGGCAGAACCCGCCGCACGGGGTTATTGTGACATACCATCTGAAGGAGACGCCGGCTGAGCCGATCACGCTGAGTTTCTACGACTCGCAGGGCAATCTGGTGCGGCGTTTCCGCAGCAAACCGCCGGAGAGCGCCGAAGCGCCAGCAGACGACGAGAAGAAGGACGACAAAGAGCCGAAAATCCCGGCAAACGCAGGATGGAACCGATTCGTCTGGGATATGCGCCACGCGCCAGCGCCCCGGATCGAGGGGAAAGATCCGCCAGCCGAGATGATCATCGAAGGTCCATTCGTCGCACCGGGGACTTTCCGCGTCGCGCTGCGGGCTGGCGACGCCGAAGTGACGCAGGAATGGGTCATCGTCCAGGACCTGCAATCCACCGCGACACAGGACGATTTGGAAGCGCAGCACGACCTGGCGATGCGCATTCACCAGATGATTGGCGCGACCGTGCAGACGATCAACCGCATGCGCGACCTGCGCGCCCAACTCGACGGTTGGGCGAAGCGCGCCGAAGCGTTGCCTGACGGCGCCCCGATTGCAGCCCAGGCAAAGGCGCTCAGGGAGAAAGTTCTGGAGATCGAGAAACACCTTCTGATCCCCGACCTGCGCCCCGGCTGGGCAGACAGTCTCAACCAGGGGGTGCGGTTGCTGGAAAAACTGGTCAACCTGGCGCCGGTGGTTCAACTCGGCGACTATCGTCCAACCAATGCGGCGGAAGCGGCGTTCCACGATCTTTCGGCGCGAATCAATGCGCAGAGAGCGCATTTCGACACCCTGCTCGAGAGCGACCTTCCGGCGTTGAACGCGGCGATTGCAGAGCGGGGTTTTGGGGCGGTGACGCTGTAGCATTTCTCACAATGGTTACCTCGGACGGCAGGCGTTGGCTTCGACAGGCTCAACCAACGCCGACATGTCCTTGGCGCAGGCGTTGGCTTCGACAGGCTCAGCCAACGCCGACATGTCCTTGGCGCAGGCGTTGGCTTTGGCAGGCGTTGGCTTCGACAGGCTCAGCCAACGCCGACTGCCAGGAACAGGCATGGTGAAAAAGACGCTGCGATCAGTCTTTCAACATTCGTCCGCAGCGATCTCCACAACCCCATCCGGTCCGGCGATCACCGCCAGCGACGCCATACCGAAGAACAGTCCATGCGCCACCACCCCTGGAATGGCGCAGATCGCGGCGGCGAGCGCCTCTGGATCGGCAATAACGCCAAAGTGACAATCGAGGATCAGGTGGCCCTCATCGGTCACAAACGGCGCGCCAGTGCGGTCGCGGCGCAGCACTGGCTCTGCGCCGAGCGCCGCCAGGCGACGTATGCAGAGCGGCATGCCGAACGCCACCACTTCGACGGGGAGCGGTGATCGCTCCCCAAGGCGCTCAACGCGCTTGCTGGCGCTTGCCATCACGATGAACCGTTCCGCCGAGGCGGCAACAATCTTTTCGCGCAGCATCGCTCCGCCCAATCCTTTGATCAATCGCAGCTGCGGGTCGATTTCATCGGCGCCATCCAGCGCCAGATCGAGGTTTGGATGTTGATCGAGCGTCGTCA
>DAOTWI010000650.1:0-6051 GCA_034436075.1 Roseiflexus sp. | reverse complement strand
CCGCGAAGGCGGGCTTCGCAGCAGGAGCCCGCGGCTTCAGCCGCCGGGCGGACGAGCGGATAGCGGAATAATTTTTCAGACTCCATGTATGCTGTGAGCGACAGGCATCGTGCAAACGACAGTATACCCGATGCGCGGGAAACTGTCTAGAACAAAAGAGCGAACGGCAATCGTACAAGAGGTGAGAGGATCCAACGATGAAACGTCATCCAGGACTCGTGCCCCTGTCGCACGAGCATCGTCAGATACTGTTCATTGCCCAGGTCATTCAGCGCGGTGCGGCGCGCTACCGTGGCGCTCCCGCCACAACAGCCGGGAAACTGGAGTATGCGCGTCAGACGCTGGCGGCAGTAGCACTGCCGCATATGCAGCGCGAAGAAGAGATCCTCTTTCCTGCAATAGGGGGGAGAGATGACGAAGTCGATGCACTCATCATTGTCCTGATCACCGAGCATCGCACGCTTGCTGCAAACGTTGCAGAACTGTACGAGGACGGAGTCGATGCAGCAATGCTTGAGGAGCGCCTTGATACGCTGGGAACACTGCTTGAAACCCATGTGCGCCGTGAGGAGCGCAGTCTATTTCAGCGCCTGCAGGCAGTGCTTGATGATGTAGCATTACAGGATCTGGGTGAGCGATGGCGTGCTGCCAGTGCAGGATCCGCATGCTCCCTCGAAGGTGGAGCCTGATGATTCGGTGCGCTCAAAACATGTCGCCGCCATACTCGTCGGCGTAGGGACCCGTGTTCTCATCGTCGCCGCCGGGCGCGTCTTCGGGCAGATCATCGTAGTCCATACCGCCTCCCTGGAGAACGGATGCCCTGACTTCGAGCAAAACCACACGGACCTGACCGCCACAAACGGTCAGTTCTCACAGCAAGCAGGGCCAGACGTACTTTGTTCATGAGAGAGTGTACCTTATTGTACCATACTTTTGCAAGAGGCATGATGGGACTCAATGCTGATTGTGTCGTATGCATCCATGCCCATCCGTGTCCCCTTAAGAAAGCAGGACGCCAGAAGCGGCGTCCTGGGGGAACCAGTATGGTGGGCGATACTGGACTCGAACCAGTGACCTCATCGGTGTGAACGATGCGCTCTAGCCGACTGAGCTAATCGCCCGGCGGCTAAAAGTATACCACGAAGCGCCCGAACGCGCAACTCGCGAATAAAGTTCAAAAATCTGAACCTTCGTTGATGGTTTGTGGTGATTTTGTGCAGGGGTTGCCTGCATGATTCATGGTATCCTGCATCACAATGTATGGTTCGACATATCCGCAATGGAGGACGGCATGGCACGCCGGAGTGGTGGCATCAAGCGCAGTTCATGGGTGACCTTTCGCAGACGTTTGTTTCTGGTGCGTCAGTTGCTGCGCGCGCCTGCAAGCGCCGCAGAGTTGATCGCCCGAGTCCAGACGGAACTTGGCGAGAACGGGTACCCTGCAAATGCGGCGGCAGCTCTCAAACACGACCTGGACTCACTCAAGGGGGAGTATGACTGCCGGATTGTCTACCGGCGCGATCAGGGAAAGTATGTGATTGCCGACCTGGGTGAACTGGCGCTGCTCGATCCGCCGCCGCAGAGTCTGGAGGCGCTGGCGCTGCTCGATGCAAGTTATCCGGCTGGGTCGGGCAATCCTATGCAGTCCCACATCCGTGCTCTGCTCGATCAGGTCATGCATATGATTCCCAACCGGGCGCAGGCTCATTTGCACACGCGGCGAAGCGCAACACGCCAGAAGACGCCGATTGGTCGCATTGACTCCAATGTGCTGGCAACCGTGCGTCAGGCGATCGAGGAGAAACACGAACTCGTCTTTCGTTACTGGGGTTTGAATAATGGCGAGGCGCCGCGACGCCATCGCGTCGCTCCCTACGGCATCTTCTTCCGCAACAGCGGGCATACGCTGCTTGATGCCACGCTGCTCGAGGTGCAACCAGCCGGATCAGAGCAGTTGTTCACCACCGTTGATTATCGGCTTGATCGGATTGTTCCTGGCACGGTGCAGGTTCTCCCGACGCCGCTGCCGCCGGAGCGTCCGCAGGCGCGAACCTTTACGCTGCGGTACTGGCTGCATCCAGAGATTGCGCAGGGCGGCGATGGGGTGTCGTTCTTCCCGAATATGCGGGTCGAGTATGGCGACGATGGCGGCGCACTGGTGACGGCGACGATTTCCAATCTTGCTGTGGCGCGTGATGTGCTGCTGCGCTATGGCGATCGCTGCCGGGTGATTGATCCGCCCGAACTGATTGACCTGATCCGTGAAACGGTGGAAGCAATGGCGTCGCTCTACGGCAATCCGGTCGTTGCACGCTGAAACCAAACCTCCCGCGGGTTTATTGGTGAGTAAACGACGTTTTCCGGCTTTTTGCGACCCTGAGCGCGGCGAAGGTCATATCGGATCAGGACGAGGGAGATGCTTCGCGGCGCTCAACCGGAAAACGTACTGTACAGACGGATCGGTCGCCGGGCGGGCGGCTGACGGATTAGGGCTGTATCCAACAGTCACTTCGCGCTTGCCAGGACATACTGCTCAACGACCGCCAGCCGTTCCGCCAGGCGCGTCGCGTCCCCGGCGCAGATGGTCACGTGCCCCAGTTTGCGCCCCGGACGCGGCGCTTTGTCATAGAGGTGCAGATGGGTGTCGGGCAGCGCCAGCAGCATCGTTGTATCGGGCAAGCTGCCGATGAGGTTGACCATGGCGGCGCAACCGCGCGCCGAAGAGTCGCCGAGCGGCAGACCAACAATGGCGCGCAAGTGGTTCTCGAACTGGCTCGTCACTGCCCCCTCGATAGTCCAATGACCGGAATTGTGAACGCGCGGCGCCATTTCATTCGCCAGCAGCCGGGCGCTACCTGTACGGCTCGCGTCCACTTCAAACAACTCAATCGCCAGAACGCCGACATAATCGAGCGCTTCGAGCACCCGGCGCGCATACGTCTCCGCCAGCAGTTGCACGTTGGCGGAAAGCCCGGGCGCAGGTGCGATCGAACGATAGAGAATGCCGTTGCGGTGCAGATTCTCGACCAGCGGGTAGCACACAACAGCCCCGTCCTGCCCGCGAACCGCCAGAACCGAGAGTTCACGCACGAATGAAACGAACCCTTCGAGGATGAGCGGTTGCCTGCCCAGCGCGCACCAGGCGTCATCAATGTCTTCTCGTCGCCCGATCAGCGCCTGTCCCTTGCCGTCATATCCCAGGCGTCGCGTCTTCAGGATGGCGGGCAGCCCGATGCGCTCGATTGCCGCATCAAGCGATGCACGATCATCCACCGGCGCAAACGGTGCAGTCGGGATGTTCAGGTGCGTGAAGAAGCGTTTTTCCGCCAGGCGATCTTGCGCAACCTCGAGCGCCTGTGGCGGCGGAAACACCGGCACGCGCTGCTCGATCGCGCGCGCAGTTGCAACCGGCACATTCTCGAACTCGTAGGTGGCGACTATCAACCCGTCGCTAAACTGCGCAAGCGCCAGGTGGTCATCGTACAACGCAACGACCTGATCCGCCAGGTAGCGGACCGGCGCATCACTGGCGGGATCGAGGAAGCGGAAGCGAAGACCAAGCGGATAACCGGCGAGCGCCAGCATGCGCCCCAACTGTCCCCCGCCCAGAATGCCGATCAATCTGTCTTTCATGGGTTGTGCTCACGAGGATCAGGCGATTGCAGCACCCGTTGGGTTTGCTGCTCGCGGAACCGGTGTAATGCGGTGCGGATATGCGGGTGCCGGTTGCCGAGGATGGCGGCCGCAAGGAGGGCAGCATTGACCGCCCCAGCCCGCCCGATTGCCAGCGTTCCGACCGGGACGCCTGCCGGCATCTGCACGATCGACAGGAGCGAGTCCAGTCCGCGCAGCGCATGCGACTCCACTGGCACACCCAGCACCGGCAGCACGGTTTTAGCGGCGGCCATGCCGGGCAGGTGAGCCGCGCCGCCGGCGCCCGCAATAATGACTTCGATGCCGCGTTCTTCGGCGCTCGCCGCATACTCGAAGAGCAGGTCGGGCGTGCGGTGTGCCGAAACAATGCGCGTCTCGAAGGGCGCACCCAGTTCGTCCAGCGTCTGTGCTGCGTGACGCATGGTTTCCCAGTCTGACAATGATCCCATGATAATGCCGACCAATGGCTGCATAGGCGGCGATCCTTCACTCACGCGATGCCGCGCGCTCGACAAAGCCAGCAAACAGACGCTGCCAGCGCGGCTCAGCGGATTGCCACAATTCCTCAGGATGGCACTGAACACCGATCACGAACGCATCGCCGGTCCCCTCAACGGCTTCAATGACCCCGTCGGGCGCGCGTCCAACGATGCGCAGTCCTGGCGCCACGTCGCGCACTGCCTGATGGTGGAGCGTATTGACCGCAATCTCGGTCGCACCAAGGCGCTCCGCCAGCCACGAATCGCGTTCCAGGCTTAGCGAGTGCGCCAGGTATGCCCGGTCGTTGCGCTGCGACGACTCACGGTGGTCGAGTGTCCCCGGCAGTTCGGCGTTGATATCCTGGTAGAGTGTACCGCCAAGCGCGACATTAAGCAACTGAATGCCGCGACAGATTCCGAGCGCGGGTTTGCGATCAGCAACGGCGCGGCGCGCCAGGCGCAGTTCGACCCGGTCGCGCAGTTCTTCCACTGCACCGAGAAGCGGATGCGGCGGCTGCCCGTAGTGGACGGGTGCAATATCGCCGCCGCCGCAGAACAACAACCCGTCGCACCGCTGATAGTGCGCGTCGAGCGCCTCCTGGTCGTCGGTCAGATGGACGAGGAGAGGAATGCCGCCAGCCGCTTCCACTGCCGCCAGATAGGAGTGACTGATGCCACTGATGGTTGAAGCGTTTCGACGCTCGAACAGGGCGCCAATAACGCCAATGATCGGGCGTTTCGATAACCTCATATGAGCGTTCCTTTGCGGCGTTGTTCAAAATTGCTGATCCTGAGCGTTGCCGGGTATGCCGTTGGCTGAGCCTGTCGAAGCCAACGCTAACCACTCCATGCCCCTGATAGTCCAGGTTCAGGTTGATCGCTCTCCAAAAGGCAAAAGGCGTGAGACAAGAAAGAAGCGGGGAAAACACCCGCTCTCACTCCGCACTCCTCTCCACTCACTCCGAAAGAGATGAGCGAGGAAGACGCTCGCTCTCACTCCTCTCCACTCACTCCGAAAGAGATGAGCGAGGAAGATGCTCGCTCTCACTCCTCTCCACTCTCCACTCACTCCTCAAGAGCACCGATCCTGCCAGCGACGAATGACAGCGCCGGTCACAGCCAGTGCAACGCCACACGCGACTCCAAGCGCGATTGCCTGCGGCATGCTCAACAAAATGCGGGTATTCCCGGAAGCATTCAGATCGCGGGCGATCGCCAGGGGAATGGTTGCATCGGCGAGATGCACCGTATCAGCGATGAGCACACCGCCGCCGCCCTGGAGCCCCAGATCGCGCCCGGCGGCGATAATCATGCCGCCGCTGCTGGTGAGCGTGGCGTCACGTCCGGTAAGCAGCGCGCCGGCAAATCCCTGGGAGAACGCAGTGTTCCCTGATGCGCTCACCACTCCCGCTACACTGGTCGTCAACAGTGCATCGGCAGTATGCACCGCACCGATCAGACCGTGGCGCAGTTGCAGATGATGTGCGCGGACGGCGCGCAACAGGGCGACCCATATCTCGCCGCGTGTCATACAAGCCTCTTTCTGAGCACAACGATGCTGGAAAGCCATTGTCTTCAGCATAGCAAGCGTGTCAACGCTCCGCTGACGCCTGGTGCGACAGACCGTCGCACATGCTGACGAAGAAAAAGGCTTTGAGACGCGGAAAATGCACCTCGCTCCTGCAAAACGCTACACCCGTGAAGGCGTGTCTTCCCGTTCTACTGGCGTGTCATCACGATGTCGCTGATATACTCGTAATTATATGCCAGGACTCTGACCGTGCCTGTCAACCGGTTGCCGCTCTCGAATTGCAGGTTGAAGACGATTGGAAAAAACATTTCTTCCAGCGATATTAATACAGGAGTGGCGCTCGGCGGCGGTAATGGCGCGCCGGTTGGGAGCAACTCATACACTTGC
>DAOTWI010000649.1:0-3235 GCA_034436075.1 Roseiflexus sp. | reverse complement strand
GCCCGCCGGACCGGTGGCGGGCAGCGCCGAAGGGAACGGCGCTACACCGCGCCCTGGCGTCTCGTCGCTGCGCCAATTTGGCATTCTGGTGCGCCGGTACTTCGACCTGACGCTCCAGGATAAGCGCAATCTGGCGATCCTGCTCCTTCAGGCGCCGATCATTGGCATCCTTCTGATGCTGGTCGCCAAGGCGGATGCGATTGTCGGCGAGAACGCCTTCGCCAACGAAGCCAAGAAGGTGCTCTTCATGCTGGCGACGGTTGGCGTCTGGTTCGGCATTATCAATGCTGCGCGCGAAATCACCAAGGAAACGCCAATCTATCGCCGGGAGCGCCTGGCAAACCTGCGCATCGCGCCGTATGTCTTGTCGAAGGTGCTTGTGCTGCTGCTGCTGGTTGTCCTCCAGAGCGCCGTGCTGCTGGCGCTGGTCGGGCTGAAGGTGGAGTTCCCTGCGCAGGGGGTCATGCTGCCGATTCAACTGGAATTGTTCATCACCGCCATGCTGACGTCGCTGGCAGGGCTGGCGATGGGACTGGCGATCTCTGCATTCGCGGCGACGCCGGACCGGGCGATTTCGCTGGTGCCGCTGGCGCTCATCCCGCAGATCATTTTCGCGGGGGTTATTTTCAGCCTTGGCGATGGCATCACGGTGCAGCGCGTCCTTTCGTGGCTGACGATCAGCCGCTGGGCGATGGACGCCTACGGCACGTCGGTCAATATCAACGATCTGCCGCTGCAACCGGGAATGCTGCGCCTGCCTAATCCGCCGGAAGAGTACACCTTTACGCCGGAACATCTGCTCTCGCGCTGGGGAATCCTCTTCGGTTACATGGTCGTCTGCCTGGCGCTGACCGCCTGGCAACTGTATCAGCGTGATCGTCAGCGGTAGGGGGAGCGGGGACGCCTTCGCGCCTGTATTGCTGAACCACCGAGCCACAGAGGAGACAGAGGGATGCCAGGTGTGGAACTGCGCGCACTCCCTTCTTGACAACTTCTCCACCTTCAACCTTCCCACTTTCAACCTGTAACCTTCCCACCTTCAACCTTCAACCTTCCAGCGGCGCGCCCCTGCCTGGAACCCATCGCACCTTCCCACATGCGACGCGGGCGCGCCGCTGGCGCGCCCCTACCTTCAACCTTCAACCTTCCCACCTTCAACCTTCCACCTTCCCACCTGTAACCCGCAACCTTCGCCTCTTACGGAGCCGTTGCACTGCAACGGCTCTATCTTTCGCCCCTCGTGCCTCGCGCCCGGAGACGTTGCGGTGCAACGTCTCTCCGTGCAACCTCGCCTCATGCCTCACGCCCGGAGCCGTTGCGGTGCAACGGCTCTCCGTGTAACCTCGCCTCGCGCCTCCTCCCGCCATTCTGTGGTACTATATGGGATACCGTATTCGTCTGTGTGTGTTCTAGGAGACAACGATGCGTCTGGTGACGTACCGCGACAGCGAGGGTGTTCGCGTGGGTGCGCTGCGCGGCGATGAAGTCGTGCCGCTCGCCGGGGTCGCACCCGATATGTTGAGCCTGATTGATGCCGGTCCCGCCGGGTTGGACGCCGCGCGCGCCGCTGCCGAACGCGGAGAGGGCGTGCCTTTGGGCGCCGTGACGCTCCTCGCGCCCATTCCGCGCCCACGGCAGAATGTGATCTGCCTGGGAATGAATTACGTTGCACACACCATCGAGTCGTACCGTGCGCGCGGGCGCGAGCCGAAGATGCCGGAATATCCGGTTTTCTTCACCAAGGCGGCGCATACTGTGTGCGGACCGGACGACGATATTCCGCTTGACCCAAAGGTGACGACCGAACTCGATTATGAGGTCGAACTGGCATTCGTCATTGGCAAGGCGGGCATGAATATCCCGCGTGCAGAGGCGATGGACTATGTCTTCGGGTATACCATCGTCAACGACATTTCAGCGCGCGATCTCCAGAGCCGCCATCAACAGTTCTTCAAGGGCAAGAGTCTCTACCGCGCCTGCCCGATGGGACCGTGCATCGTGACGGTGGACGAGATTCCCAATCCGGCAGGGCTTGGCATTCGTCTGCGGTTGAACGGCGAGACGCGCCAGGACTCGCACACTGGCGACCTGATTTTCGACATTCCAGCGATTATCGAGCATCTGTCGCTCGGCATGCCGCTGGAACCGGGAATGGTCGTGGCAACCGGCACGCCGGCTGGAGTCGGGCTTGGGCGCACACCGCCGGAGTACATGCGTCCCGGCGATGTGATGGAAGCCGAGATCGACGTGATCGGCACGCTGCGCAACCGGATTGTCGGAGCGGCATAGGGATGCCATGGATGTGGTGATTGTCGCCAACGCCCCGTCGTTACGGCTCGATCCCTACCGTGCGATGATCGCTGGCGCCGACCTGGTGATCGCTGCCGATGGCGGGGCGAATGCCCTTACAGACGCTGGCATCCGCCCCTCGCTCGTCATCGGCGATCTCGACTCGCTCAGGGCGGCGCGGCTGGAGTCGCTTGCGGCGGCTGGCGTCGAGTTGCGCCGCTTCCCGCGTGAGAAGGACGAGACCGACCTGGAACTGGCGTTGCTCCACGCCGCCGCCGTTGGCGCAACACGCATCGATATTCTTGGCGCCCTCGGAGGACGCTGGGATCACACCTTCGCAAATGTTGCCATGCTGGCGATGCCGGAATTGCAAGGGCGGCAGGTGCGCCTGATCGATGAGCGGCAACGCCTGTTTCTCGTGCGCGACCAGGCGACGCTCGAAGGGCAATATGGCGATACGCTGTCGCTCCTGCCGCTGACGCCGGTTGTTCGCGGGATCACGACCCGTGGTTTGTTCTATGCGCTTGACAACGCCACCCTGCACTTTGAGCGCGCACGCGGCGTCAGCAACATCCTCATCGACCCGCCCGGCTTTATCTCGCTACACGAAGGATTGCTCCTGGTCGTCCAGCACGATGACCGCGGCGCGTTCCAGTTTGCAAGGGACAATGAAGAAGGGAACGCGGCAGGTTGAAGGTGGGAAGGTTACAGGTTGAAGGTGGGAAGGTGGGAAGGTTACAGGTTGAAGGTGGAAGGTGGAAGGTGGGAAGGTTGACAATAGGGGGTGAATGCGGTTCCACGCTTACCATCCCTCTGTGTCCTCTGTGACTCGGTGATTCAAACATACAGGTGCGGGGGTGACAGGTTGCATATTCTGGTTCTCAGTTCTCAGTTCTCAGTTCTCAGTTCTCAGTTCTCAGTTCTCAGTTCTCAGTTCTCAGTTCTC
>DAOTWI010000648.1:0-2628 GCA_034436075.1 Roseiflexus sp. | reverse complement strand
ACCGCATCCCGATCCGGTGCTGCGCACAATCTGGGCGTTTGAGCGGCTCCGTCGCCTGGATCCGTCTCAGGCGTCCCTGGCGGCGCAAATCATCGCCGACGAGCGCCTGCCGCGCGAAGCTGTCCCCACCCGCTTCCTCCAGCACGCCGAAGTGTGGGCGGCGCTGCTCCCGCATATGCCGTTGGGAGCGATGCTGCGCAACCTGGCGACGCTGACACGCCTGGGAGTGCTCGCGCCGCTCAACGACGCCACGCGGTTGGTGGCGGAACGGCTGACCGATGTCGAACGCCTGCGCCGCGCTCGCATCCACCCGTTCCACGTCCTGGTCGCGTCACGCACCTATGCCGCCGGAGGGAGTGCGAAGACGAAGCAGACCTGGCAGCCGATCCCGGCTATTCAGCAGGCGCTCGACGAGGCGTTCGCCGCAACGTTCTCACTGGTTGATCCGGCGAACGTGCGGATGCTGCTGGCAGTGGACGTCTCAGGGTCGATGGCGTATCCGCTGCTTGCGTCGCTTGGCGGCATCACGCCGCGCGAGATTGGCGGCGTGATGGCGATGGTGACGGCGCGCACCGAGCCGCGCTGGCACGCCCTGTGGTTCCATACAGCGTGCGGACATCTGCCGATCACACCAACGATGAGCCTGGAACAGATCCAGCGGACTATTGCTAACATGCCCGCGGGCGGCACAGATATTTCTCAGCCGCTGCTGTGGGCGATCGACAATCGCGTGCCAGCGGACGCTATCGTTATTATCACCGATAATGAGACGTGGGCGAACCGTGAGCCGGTGCATGTTGTGCTGGAGCGCTACCGCGATGCCGTCGGCGTCAATGCGGCGCTGATTATCGCGGCAACCACCGCCGCGCGCTACAGCGTCGCTGACCCTAACGATCCCCGGTCGCTCAACATTGCGGGGTTCGACACCCATGCCCCGCTCATCATCCGCGACTTTGCCGCAGGCGGGTTCCCGCAGCAGCAGGCGGAGACCACGGAGGAGGAAGCGGTCTGGAGCGCCTGAGCGTATTGACCGCTCTGTGAGTGCTCCAGGCGTAGGGGCGGGTCTCTCAGCTCTGCCCCTGGCAGCGGCGGCGACGTCTTCCCATCAGGGCGCCCAACTCCCCTCTCCCGCAGCGCGGGAGAGGGACAGGGGGTGAGGGCAAAAACGGGCGTCAGGACGCGGCAAACATCCCTCATGCCTCAAAAACGCTACACCCGTGAGGCGGGAGGATCAGGGCAGGCAGGCGTCAAGACACAGAAAACATCTTCTGCGTCTGCAAAACTCTATGCCTGAAGGTTCCGTGGTCGCAAGGCGACCACGGGCAGCGCCATCAGTGCATAATCGCCTGTTCCCCTTGCCTGTGCTACAATACCGCCGGAGGCAGCCATGACCATTCAGACGGTTATTCTCGACGGCTTCAAATCATTCCGGGATCGCACCGAGGTGACCCTGGGCGATCTGACGATCCTCGCGGGCGCCAATAGCTCCGGCAAATCGACGATCATGCAGGCGCTCCTGCTGATGAAACAATAGTAGTCGAGACGCACAGCGAACTGTTGCTGCTCGGATTGCAGGAACTGGTCACGGAGCCGAGGGCTTCGTGGTGTGTGAGCGCATCATCCGGCATCGCCAGGTCTAGCCCGCGCTGGCGGGCTTCGCTTCCCGTAGCCCGCGACTTCAGTCGCCGGGCTACAAGGCGGATAGCTAAACACCATCCCAGGACAGAATTCCATGACCGAACCATTCACCTTCCCCGACATCACCGACCGGCTCGACATCCATCCAACCGCGTACATTTCGCCGTATGCGTATGTGCGCGGTACGGTCAGCATCGGCGCCGACTCATCCATCTGGCCCATGGTCGTCATCCGCGGCGACAACGGCTTCATTCGGATTGGGGCGCGCTGCAACATTCAGGACGGCAGCGTGCTCCACGCCGACCCGGATGCCTGGTTGACGATTGGCGATGGGGTGAGTATCGGGCACGCGGCAGTCGTTCACGGCTGCACGGTCGAAGATGATGTGTTGATCGGCATTGGCGCAGTGGTGTTGAACCACGCGCAGATCGGCGCTGGCAGCCTGATCGCGGCGCGCGCGCTGGTCACTGAGGGCATGGTCGTCCCGCCAGGGTCGCTGGTGATGGGCATTCCCGGCGTCATTCGCCCGCTTGGCGAAGGGCGAATCGAACGGATCCGCCGCACGGCGCAACGCTACGTGGCGCTGAAAGAGCGTTACCGCTCCTCCGGCGGCTGACCGGTCGATGCAGCGTCGGCAGACGCCGCGATGGCTCTGTCAGCCGGTCGGGAACCCTGGTCGAGCGCATCCTGCACCGGCATCACGTCTGTCGCGCTGCTCGTTGAAGAAACCGGCGTCGTGCCAATTGAAGATGATGCCGCCTCGTCGCCTGTGACCGCCGGTGCGGTGTCTGGAACGGAAGGCGGCGCAGAAATCGCTGTCGCACCCGGCGACGGCGCTGACAGCGCAGGTGCGATACCTTCCCCGTCGGCGCGCGTCTGTGGTGCAGCCGGAAGGGCAGGCGTCGCCGAAGGGGCAATCGCGGGCGGTTGCGCGGCAACCGGGCTGCCAGGCATAGGGGATAGCGGCGCTGGCGTCGCAGGAGGCGCCGG
>DAOTWI010000647.1:0-2713 GCA_034436075.1 Roseiflexus sp. | reverse complement strand
GCCGCATCCGCCGCATCCGCCGCATCCGCCGCACCCGCCGGAAGCGGCAACTGGCGCCACGATTCGGATCAATGTCGAGCAGGTTGCCGGTGAACCCGCGCCGATTGCCGTTGAAGAAGCGCCAGCGCCATCGGAGGAAACGGCGCCATCCGATGTGACCACGCAGCCATCCGAGGCAACCCTCGAAGAGCAACGCGCTGCCATCCTGCGCATGGTCGCTGAGGGACGCATTACGCCGGAGGAGGCGGATCTGCTGCTCGAGGCGCTGGGGTAGTTGCCAGGGTGATGGTCACCTGCGCCGCACCTCCTGGCGACCTGTCAGGCGCGTCGCGCGGGGCAGGCATTCATCAGTCGCCAGGTGACCGTCACCTGCGCTCGCAGGGCGCGCCACCGGCGCGCCCCTACCTGCCAACCTGCCACCTTCCCACCTTAACGGTCAACAGACGCCGCAGCGCTCTCTTGCCTCTCGTCTCTTTCCTCGCACCTCATCACTCGTCCCGCCTCCCGTCCCTTTCCGCACCGTGAGGTGGTATAATGATCGTGCAGGTTGCAGGAGCGCACAATGGACGCATACATGCCAGATGATGTCAGCGCCGAGCTGGAGCGACTGGCGGAGGAGCAGATCATCGACCTCGACGCAGACGCCGAGGATCGGGTTCGTCGTGGCCGGCAGCGCCGCGCGCGTGTGGCAACGTTGTATGCGCAGGGGAAACTACAGACGGAGCGCGATTTCTACCATGCGTCGCTGGTGATGCTCTACGGCGAAGAACCGGCGCACTGGGAACTGGCGCGCATCCTTGCCCGTCGCGCGACAGACCTGGGCGATCCGCGCGCCTGGTCGATCATTGCTGCTGCATGGGATCGGTCGCTGCTGGCGCGCGGTCAGCCGCAGCGCTTCGGTACGCAATTCATCCGCGAAAATGGGCGCTGGACCGTCGGGCGCGTCGATCCGAACGTCACCGACGCCGAACGCGCCTTCTACGGCGTGCCGCCGCTCTGGGTGCAACGGCAGGCCGCCGAACAACTGCAACGTCGCGAAGAGAACCGGTGATACGCTCAGCGACGTGGCGCCCTGGCTGCGCCAGCAGCGAAGAATGCGCGTTGCTCCTCATACCGCTGTGGCGTCACAACATCGAGCGACGCCAGCACCCTCAACAATTCGGCGCGCGTGTATCCCTGCGCTTTCACCTCAGCAACATATCCCCGTAGCGGCGACCGTCCATCGACAAGAATTGCCTGGTAAGGCAGCGGATATCCGCCGCCATTGCTTTCAGGCGCTTCTCCCAGCGGCGGCTGCCCTTCCACGACTGTCGTCAGCGGCTGCCGATGTTCCCCTCCACCGCCTTCGGGCGCTTCCCATACAGGCGACTGCACATCCACGACAATCGCCTGATAGTTCCAGCGCAGACCTGGACGCAGCCAGACTCCATACGCTCCCACACGAACCCGGTCTGCATCGGCGTTGATGAACTCGTCCAGCGCCTGAACGTCAGGAGCAGGCAGCACTCTGATGCTCAACCGTCGTCCTGAACCGATGTAGATCGCCATGTGCCCGCTGCCGGCATACCATGCGTCGTCATCAATGCTCCATGTGCTGCGCGCCAGGATTGCCTCAACCGTATCAGGCGGCGGGTCGGGGAGCACGATCATCTCACGCATTGCCTGTTCGAGCGGGATGATCATCTCTGGCGGGACAAGCGGAAGAGAGGGCGAGACGATCTCCTCCTGCCTGATGAATGTTCCCTGACCATTCCAGGCGAAGGCAATGCCAAAAATGCGCGCTTCCTCACGCGGGTCCGCTTCGCGTCCGCCATCGAATGCCCAGACCGTGCGACTCACCTGCTCGCCTTCGGGCGGACCGATCAGTTCGCGGATTTCGCGCAGCGAACCCGTCGCTCCATCGATCGCCAGCAGGATCGTGGCGCTTGTGTCGCCTGCATCCGGTGCGTCGGGAGGAAAGCCGAGCAGGCTTACGCCGCGAAATCCAATCACCTCGACCTGTGTGCCATCGTCGAGTTGCCGTTGCCCCCAACGCTGCACCTCCGCCGTGCGCGCCTGCGCCAGATAGAGGCGCGGCGTCGCCCAGGCGCCGCTGTGCAACCGCGCTTGCAACAGCCGTTGCCGCAGAGCGGCATCGGCGTCTGCACGAACGCCTTGCGACTCCTCGCCTTCGAGTGGCAATCCCAGGGTCGCGCTGTATGCTGGCGCCACCGCATACCACGCCCGATCACGACTGTCAGCGAGTTGAAACTCGTAGGGAGCGCCTCCCTGCTGATGAACCAGTTGAATACGGTGCTGCCCGTTCTCACGGTCGATCCAGAGATCGCCGCGCAAATTGGCATACGTCTGGTCGACGAACGTCCAGCGAATGAGATACCCGCCCTGCCAGCCTCCCTCACCAGGCGACGGGGTGTACAGAGTCTGCTCTGCGCGCTCAAGCAGTTCGTGAAGCGAATAGGCAGGCGCCACAGGATCGGTCGGCTCCTCAGTATTCCCACGGGGCCAGACGATCAGCGTCGCCAGGAACAGCGCCGCCAGCGGCAGCAGCGCACGGTGCAACCAGCGGCTTTCGATCAGGCGTCGTCCTATGGGACGTGAATCGGGACGCGCCGCGGCTATCGCCTGTGCTGCAACGTCTTCCGACAACCGGTATGGGCGCAACGCATCGCGCAGCGTCTCTTCTATACGCATCACAGCGCGCCGCCAGTCGCGC
>DAOTWI010000646.1:0-3320 GCA_034436075.1 Roseiflexus sp. | reverse complement strand
CACCTCTTGCCTCTTGCCTCTCACCTCTTGCCTCTCACTTCCCCCCTCGCCCCTCGCCTCTTGCCTCGCGCCTCGCGCCTCGCGCCTCTCACCTCTTGCCTCTTGCCTCTCACCTCTTGCCTCTCACTTCCCCCCTCGCCCCTCGCCTCTTGCCTCTCACCCGAAGAAGATTGACCGCCGCGCGGCGGTGCGTTCATCGAGCAGCGCCTGAATCCGGCGCTGCACCAGATCGTTGATCTGCGCCAGCGTCGCCGGATCGTCGGCGGCTGCCGCGCCGTACGCCGACGGATCGATCGGCGTGTCGAAAATGATCGACCATTTGCTCGGCAGCGGCGTGATGCCCAGCAAACCGAACCAGGGGAAGAGCGGCGTCAGCGGGAAGTAGGGCAGGTTCAGCAGTTGAGCGACCGGGCGGACGTTGATCAGCATCGGATAGATCTCTTCGGCGCCAATGACCGCGACGGGAATGATCGGCGCCCCGGCGCGCAGCGCAACCCGGATATAGTTGCGTGCGTCGAACCCGGTCAACCGGTAGCGGTTCCAGAAGAGTTTCCCCGCTCCCTGCGCGCCCTCCGGAAATGCGCAGACGAGTTGCCCGTCTTCCAGCAGGCGCGCGGCATTCTCCGGCAGCGCCGGCGCCTGGCCGAACGCGGCAAGGGCAGGCGCGAGACCGGGCGCCGCCGACATCCAGGCGTCGTGGAGCGAACGCACCAACCGCTGTGATGGATGGTCTTCGAGCACGGCGGTTGCAATCATGGCGCTGTCCCATGGCAGAACGCCGGAATGGTTCGCCAGCAGGAGCGCCGGTCCTTCGAGGGGGACGCCATCGAGCCCTTCGCTTGTGACCCGCCACCACGAACGGTAGAGGAAACCGGCGACCGGGCGCACCAGTTCGATGAGTTCGGAATCCATACCGTAGGCGTCAACGGCGAACTCGCCGCGCAGCCGCCGCTGGATCAACGCCGTCAGTTCGGTGACCTGGTACTGGAGCACCATGGCGATGCCACGCCAGAAATCCGGGTCGAGATAGTCACTGTTGAACACATTCTGGCGCAACGTCGCTGCAACATCGTCGAGCGCTGGCGGGCGCAGGCGCTCCAGGTTCTCGCGGATCAGGCGCAGGAGGTCAACCGCCAGATCGCGGGTTTCCGCTGACCCCTCGCTCTGATTGCGAATCTCAACTTCCAGTTCCTGCACAGCAGCGGCGGTCTCGGCGCGCAGCGTCGCAACCGGATCGGCAGATGAGGTTCGCTCGCTGGCATACGCCACGCCAATCTCCTCCTCCGGCGCTGGCGGCGCCTCGTCCGGCTGCGGCGCAGCGGCTCCGACAGGCACAGCGGTTTCCGTTGCCGCAGGAATGGCATCGGCGACCGGCGGGCGCTCTTCCGCCTCAACAGCCGGCGCAGTCTCCTGAAGATTCTCCGCCACGTTCGATCCATCTATCGCGGTGGATGGTTCGTTTGACTCTGGAGCATTCGACATGTCCACCTCCTCTGGGACGGATGATGAGGTCATTTCAGGTTGTTCGCGCGTTGGTGCACGCTTCTTCGCCGAAGCAGCGCGTTGTTCACTCCGGGCGCGTTTCGGACTGGCGGACGACGGTTTTGCGCGCTTTCGCGCGCGATCCGCTGACGATGCGGCATCATGTTCGACATCATTGTTCGAATCGGACATCAGGCACACTCCAGCAAGGCGTGAAGCGCCATGGATCACGTTTGATTCACGGCGATCTCACGCAACGTCTCATCGGGTTGGCGCTGCGGTTCCCAGTGGAGTTCGCATGCGGCGCGACGGGTATCGCCCACGCACGCATACTGGAGGTATTCTATCGGGAATGGCAGCGCGCCAATCAGCGAACGAACCGGTTCCAGGAACGCTGCCGCCTGAAACACAAACGCGGGCAGCGGCAGCGGCTGCCCGCCAGAGAACAGAATCGCCTGCGACAGCAGCAACGGAGGATGGGCTGCGATGTTGAACGCGCCATCAACCTGATCGTTCAGGGTTGCGAGCGCCAGCGCGACTGCCGCATCGTGAATGTGGAGCACCTGCACCCGCGGGTCGAACCCCGCCAGCACCGGCGCCGGGCGGCGGCTGAAAAACTGCACAACCGGCGAGCGAACGCCATTGCCAGCAACCGGCGCACAACGGACCATCGTAATCCGCATGTCGGGATGGCGCGTTTTGAAATCAGCCACCAGACGTTCCATCTCGATATAATCCTGGAGCAACCCGGCAGGGGCGCCGCCGGACAGCGGCGCCGTTTCCGCGAGGAATGCGGGAGCGTCGGCGCGCGCGCCGTAGACCAGAGTGCTGCTCCGCATCACAATGCGCTTCACACCAGCAGCATGGCAGGCGCCGAGCACCTCGATCGCGCGGTACACATTGCCGCGACCGGGAATCTCGTAAGGAAGCGCCTCTTCTTCGCTCGAAATATCGAGGTGGACGACCGCATCGGCGCGCGCTGCGCGCATCATCGTCAGCAGCGTTTCGCCGCTCATATCGCACACGCGTAGCTCGACATCGGCTGGCGCCTGCTCAGGAGCAACCCGTCCCACGCCAATCACGCGCATGCGCGGTTGGGTCGCCAGAATGCCTGCAACCAGGCTTCCCAGCACGCTGCCGATTCCAGTGACCAGCACTGTTGTCATGCTTACCTCTATCGGGTTACGCCGAACGATGCCAGGCGCTGACGCAGCCAGTGCTCAACCCCGCCGCGATCCAGATCGGAGTTCGAAACAGAGCGCACCAGCCAGAGCAATTCCGCCTCCGCCACGTCGTTGCGCAGTGATGCGTCATTGAGGGCAAGAAAACGCAGCATGCAGAGCAGCGCCGTTGATTCATTGGCGCTGACGAAGGGACGGCTCTTAATCATCAGGAACATCAACGCCGCAGCCTTGCTCGGCACATCAGGGTACAACTCAGCCTCGAAGAGCACCTGGCGCGGCGCCGTCACCACTGACATCAACCGGTCGTGACTGGCAATCCCCAGGCGCCCGCCGTACCGCAGAACCACATACGTATGCAAATCCAGGACGTCATCCGTCGTCAGATAATGAACCATGCCATCGATACCGCCTTCAAGAGGAAAAGCAACCAAAACCTGGACCATCACGCCTGCATCTATGGAGCGGTTGGCGTTGGCTTCGACAGGCTCAGCCTCCGTTGGCTTCGACAGGCTCAGCCTCCGTTGGCTTCGACAGGCTCAGCCAACGCAGATCGCAAGATTGTCCACTATCTGGTTGATCTTCCTTCAGTTCTCAGTTCTCAGTTCTCAGTTCTCAGTTCTCAGTTCTCAGTTCTCAGTTCTCAGTTCTCAGTTC
>DAOTWI010000645.1:0-7073 GCA_034436075.1 Roseiflexus sp. | reverse complement strand
CGGTCGACCACCGCGCCCACGGGCGCTGCCGTCGGCAGCGTCACGAATGCGCCGCCTGGCGACCAGAGCGCGTCGATCGTGTCGCCGCCGCGCGCAAAGCGCACGCCATACGCATCAGGACCGCTGATCGCCGTCAGATCGTCGAGCCAGATCGTGCCAGACCCGCTGCGATTGTCTGGTTCATCGTCGAGCACAATCGCGACCAGCGTCGCCGGGAAGTCGAGGCGCAGATTGCCGCCGCCACTGATGCGGTTGTACGATTCGACCTGCCCATTGATCGGCGTGGCAAGGAACGACCACCCCGCGCCGCCAACGAACCCGAGGCGGAACTGGAGCGTTTCGCCCTCAGCGTCGCGGAGCCAGACCTTGAGTGCGTGCCCGCTGCCGTCGCCGTAGACCCAGATGCCGAGCTGACCGGGCGAGCCGGGGATCGCAATCGCCGGACGCGGCGTAAAGACCACAAAATCATTGCCGCCGCCGGGGAAGGTGTAGTCGAGGCGACCGGCGACATTGCCACTGTAGCGTTGCGAACCATCGGCAGAGAACGAGCCGTTCGGCTGATCGCCGCGCCGCCACGTGCCGAACTGCTCAAAATTGGACACCACCTGCCGCGCGCCCAGGTCAATCAACCCGACGGGCGAGGCGCCCGCGAGTTGCTGGTTCAGCGTGCGGAACGCTGCCAGCGACGGCTTCGGTTGGCTCAGATCGGCGGGACCGCCTGCCCCGCGCAGTAAACCGTACAGATTGCGCGGCTCGGTATCCTTCAGGTTGTACCAGATGATTTTCTCGATGCCTGCTGCGCGCAGCAGCGTCGCAGCGCGCACCAGAAAGCTCGCCTGCGTCTCCTCGTCCACGCCGCGCGGATCGCGATCGGCTGGACCGGTGGACCAGCCGAACTCGGTTGCCCAGATTGGCTTGCGCCCCAGGCTCTCGACCAGCGTTTTCACGGCGCTGACATCCCCCGCGCCGATCTGCCCATTCTCCGGGCTGAACGGATCGACATACGGATGCACTGCGAGAATATCGAATGAACCCCACGCGCCGTTATCGGCGATGGCGCGGATGAAGCCGATGTTGGTCGGAACGACTCCTGCACTCAATACCGTGGCATTCGGATCGGCAGCCTTGATGGCGGGATAAGCGGCGCGCAGCAGTGCCGCATAGGCGGCGGGATCGGGCTGCGGCTGCCAGTAGCGCACATTCTCCGGTTCATTCCAGACCTGCCAGAAACGCACCCGGTCGCGGTAGCGCGTCACGACCGCCGACGCGAAACGGGCGAATGCCGTCGGATCGGGCGCGTAATAGGATGGACGACCAGCCGTATCGCCGGGAAACGGCGTTGCCCATGCCGGCGCCGTGTTGAGCACGCCGATGATGTTGACGCCGCTCCCCGCCAGACGCGAGATCGCGCGGTCGTAGATCGCCCAGTCGAAGCGTCCCTGCTCCGGTTCGAGCCAGTACCAGTGGAAATCCTCCCGCGCCCAACCGGCAGACGTTCCAGCGACCAGATCGACCGGTCCGTCGAAACCAGCCTGCACCGGATAGCGCGACGCAATATGGGTATTAACACCGAAATCGGATCGTCCCGGCGACGCCTGCGCTCCAACTGGCGCGGGCGCCAGCCAGACGATCAGGAGCGCCAGCGCCAGCAATGGAGAAAGCAGGCGATGATTCATACCGCGACTCCTCATCTCTGGGGAATTGCTCAGAGAGCGATCCATCGAAACCTGAACGTATGAAGCCTGTGGAGCGACTGGCGTTGGCTGAGCCTGTCGAAGCCAGCGCCAGCCGCACGCTGGTCAACATCGAGAACGGTTGCAATGACAGTGAGGAGTCTAGCAACATTCGAGCCGATGTGCAATCGGTGCGCGGTGCAACTTGATGACGATTTGATCGCAATCGGATTATGGAGCGCGCACCCCCAGCGTCACCGGCGAGCCGCGATCGATTAGTTCACCGCCGCGCGGGATGGAACTGACGACCACGCCAGGCGCGTACCGGTCGCACAGATCGCCCAGTTTGTCGCACCCCTGGTAATCGGAATACGACCAGGTCAGCCCGGCGGCCACAATCCGGCGGATCGCTTCCTCTTCCGGCAGCCCGGCGACATCTGGCATGCGCACCTTGTCGCCAATGCTGACGAAGATTGTCACCGGGTCACCGCGGCGCAACGGCGTACCGGCTGCCGGTTCCGTGCGGAAAACGAACCCGGCGCTGAGGCGATCCGGCGCGCTGACGACCTGCACCTGGAACCCCAGGCTGCGCAGCTGAAACTCGGCATCGACGCCGCGCATGGTCACGACATCAGGCAGAGGGATTGCCTCCGGACCGGTGCTGACCACATAGGTGACCACCGTCGAGGCAGTTACGACTGTGGTCGCCGGGGGAAACTGATCGAACACCAACCCGGCTGAGACGACATCCGAGGCGCGGGGCAGCTCCGCATACGGCAGCAGTCCAGCGCCCTCGATGGCAGCAATTGCTGCGCGCTCATCGAGACCGACGAGATTCGGCACAATCGCCATCTGCGGCGCAGGGGTCGCCGTCGGCTCGACCGTTGGTTCAGGGCGAACAACCGGCGGCGGGCGGGTTCCGCCGCCGAAATGGAACAGGTTATCGAACGTCCCGGTAGCTGCCAGATAGACCACGCCAAGGATCAGACCAATGAACATCATGCCCAGCAGAAAGACGCCAACATCACGACCGCTGCTTGCTGGCGGCGCCTGCGAGATGACTGGCGAGCGCAGCGGCGGCGGCGCCGTTCGACCAGACACATTCCCGACTGGCGCAGCAGCCATGGATCCGGGCGCAGCTCGTGGTTGTGACGGGCGGGGCATCGCCGGGCGCACAACCGTCGCATCCTGGCTTGCCGTGCGGTACGCGCGCAACATCTGGGCAAACTCGCGCGCCGACGCCGGACGTTCATCAGGGTTCTTGCTGAGCGCGGCGAGCACCAACGCTTCCAGGCGCGGCGGAATCTGCGCATTGAACATGCGTGGCGGTGGCGGCTCGACGCTGACGTGCTGCATCGCCACAGCAACTGCATTTTCGCCGGTGAAGGGCAGGCGACCGGTCAACATTTCGTACAGCGTCACCCCAAGCGAGTAGATGTCGGAGCGCGGCGTTGCGGCAAACCCGCGCGCCTGTTCCGGTGAAAGGTAATCCGCTGTGCCAAACGTCACGCCAGTTTCAGTCAGCGCCGTCGAGAGCGAACTCTTGGCAATGCCAAAGTCGGTGATCTTCACCTCGCCGGAAGGGCTGACCAGAATATTCTGCGGCTTGACATCGCGGTGGACCATGCCCATCCGGTGCGCCGCTTCCAGACCCTCGGCGACATCTTCGGCAATCGCAACGGCGTGATCGATCGGCAACGGACCGTTGCGCAAAATCAGGCTTTTCAGGTCGCTGCCCTCGACATACTCCATCACAATGTAGTGAATATCACCGTCCTGACCGACGTCGTACACATTGACGATGCACGGATGGCGCAGACCGGCGGCAGCCTGCGCCTCGTGATGAAACCGCTGAAGAAATGAGACATCGGCAGCATGGTGCTCATGCAGCGTCTTGATCGCCACCCGCCGGTTGAGGCGCAGATCGCGACCGAGGTAGACGCGCGCCATGCCGCCTTCACCGATTTTCTGCTCAAGTTCGTAACGATGATTGAGGATTTTCTTCTGCATAACCCGTTCAGGCGAAGATATGGCGCACCACCCGGCACAGATCGCCGGGCGGCGTCAGACCGAGACGTTCATCGAGAATCGCCAGGTTGATGACATCTTCATAGTTATAGGTCAGCAGGGTGCGCAGCGCTGAACGATCGCCCTGCTTTTCGTAGCGATCCCACAGATACAGGGCATCCCGACCATTGAGACCATGAGTGATGCGGCAGATGCCCAGATGTTCCTCCACCACCTTGAGACCGCCGCGCAAACCGCGCCTGCGGCAGACATGCATCAAATCACAATGATCGAAGTCCTGCCTGAGATCAACGAAGAGACGCTTGCGGATCACCGGCAGATCAAAGGAGGAACCATTGAAGGTTACGAGCGTGTTTACACCTTCCAGCGCATTGTACAATGCACTATCTCGCACGCCGCCGCCGATCAACTGAATAGCGCCGAAATCCGCGCGGTAGATGCCGATCACGCTGATCGCGCCATCAAATGCGGTTTCGATATCGAGATAGGCGCGCACGCTGCAATCCTTAAAATCGACGCACGTCTCCCGCGCCATTATAGCACGCCAGGTCCGGGCATGAACGGTGCGAACGAGCATCCTCGCTGTGATGCGCCTGGGCTGGCGTCGCGTCAGCCCGCCGTTCACCCGCGCGGACATGATGATTTTTGAGAAAATAATCCGGTATTGCCCGGTTGAGCCCGCGCAGGCGGGCTTTGCTGCCTGTAGCCCGCGACTTCAGTCGCCGGGCTACAGGCGCAACGCGGCGGTTCCTGACACATCACGATTGCGCCTGCGACGCTGGCGTGCCTCACAATGACGGCGGCGCGTGGTATAATAGGTCTTCCAATGCAGCCCTGAATGAAAGACAATGACCATGCGCGTCATTCTCGACACCGACCCCGGCATTGACGACTCGCTGGCTATTCTGCTGGCAGTAGCCTCCCCCGAAATCGAACTTGCAGGCGTCACGGTGACCAGCGGCAATTGCCCGCTCACCGATGGCGTGCGCAATGCGCGCAACGTGCTGGCGCTCGCCGGTCGTCCCGATATTCCGGCGTGCGGCGGCGTGGCGCTGCCGCTCATTCGCCCGCTCTATACCGCCCCCGAAACCCACGGCGAAACCGGCATCGGGTTCGCGCGCCCGCCAGAGTCGCCCGCTCCTGTCAGCACGGAGCATGGCGTTGATCTGATCATCCGCGAAATCCTGGCGCATCCCGGCGAGGTGACGCTCGTGGCAGTCGCACCACTGACGAATGTCGCCATTGCGCTGCGCAAGGAGCCGCGCATCATCAACGCGGTGCGCGAGGTCATCATTATGGGAGGCGCGCTGCGCGCCGATGGCAACACCACCTCGCTGGCAGAGTTCAATTTTTACGTCGATCCGCACGCGGCGCATATCGTCCTCGAAAGCGGCATACCGATCACGCTGCTGCCGTGGGACATCACACAGCACATTCTTCTCACCCAGGCGAGTGTTGACCGCCTCCTTCGCATCTCGTCGCCAATCACTGGCTTCATTGCCGACGCTACCCGCTTTTACATTGAGTTTCATCTGGCGGCATTCGGATACGCCGGGTGCTCGATCAACGATCCGGCGGCGCTGGCGCTGGCGTTTCTGCCTGATCTGGCGCGTACCGAGCCGATGCACGTGGCAGTCGAGCACACGAGCGAATTGACCGCCGGCAAGAGCGTCATCAGTTATATCGGTCCAGCGACTCGCGAACCGGACGTGCACGACATGACCGGGTACGATACCGCCCGATGGCCCCCGCAGTGGCGCCGCGCGTTTCGCCCTGCGCCGAATGTGCGCGCAGTCGTCGACTTTGACACACAACGGTTTGTCCACCTCTTCGTCGAACGAATGGAGGCACTGGCACGGACCGTGAACGATGCGTCTGGTAAGCGAAATCCGTAACAGGGAGGCGCAGAGAGAGCGCAACCAGAAGTAATGCCTGCCCTGTATTTGGTGTTGGCTTCGACAGGCTCAGCCAAAACCAGATACATGGTATCGACTATCCGCATGAATCCGTCTCAATCCGCGCGCATCCGTGTTCTATTACACGCCATGCGAGGCTCAGGTTCACGTTGATCTCGTGGAAGATGTGATGTGGAGAGATTTCCGCGTCTCCGCCATAGTCCCACCGCTAGCGTATCTGCTGCTTGCGGTTGTATTCACCTGGCCTCTGGCTTCCCAGATGACGACTGCGCTCGGCGGCGGTCTTGATCCCATGCTGCAAACCTGGGTGCTTGCCTGGAACGTGCATGCGATGACCACCGATCCGTTTGCGGTCTGGCAGGCGCCGATCTTCTTCCCCTACCCGGAAACGCTGGCGTACAGTGATCATCACCTGTTGCTGGCGATCCTGACGCTACCGATTGTTGCGACTGGCGGTCCGGTGCTGGCATATAACCTGCTGCTGCTGGCAAGTTATGCGCTGACCGGGTGGGCCGTCTATCTGCTGGCGTATGAAATGTCCACCGGCGCACACGACACGTGGATACACACAGCTGGTGCATTCGCGGCGGGTGCAGTGTTTGCATTCGGCACATACCGCATGACGCATTTCGTGCACCTGCAACTGTTGCAGACAGCGTGGCTGCCGCTGGCATTGCTGTTTCTTCGGCGGCTGTTGCGCGCCCCTGAAGACGGCGGCGGACGCTGGCGCGATGCAGTGCTCTTCGGATTGTTCGCGGGCATGCAATGCGTGACGGCGCTCTACTACGCCTCTTTTACAGCGCTGGCGATCGGATTGTATACCGCGATCTGGTTGTGGGGAGCGATCCGTTCACCGGTACGCACCGGTCTCCGGCGACGGATGTGCGGGCTGGCGCTTGGCGGCGGGCTGGCGGCGCTCATTACTGTACCGCTCACGCTGCCGTATCTGCGCATTTACGAGTACCTGGGAGTCGTGCGCTCGCCCCGCGAACTCGATAACTGGTCGGCGCCGCTCCAGGCGTACCTCGCAGTCACTCCAACCAACTGGCTGTACGGCGGTCATGGCAGGTTTGCCGCCAGCGGCGGCGAATTTGCGCTCTTCCCCGGCTTCGTGACCATCGTGCTGGCGGCGGCAGGAGTGATCCTTGCGCTCTGGCGGCGAACCGGTGAGCGCAACACGGCGCTGGACGGCGTTCCTCCTGCACGCGATGTCGCCTTTCTCGTTCTGCTGGGAGTCAGCGCATTCGTGTTATCGCTTGGAACCGGCGTTCGCCTGGAACGCGGCGATGAACCATTGCCGATTCCACTGCCATACACGTTGCTCTACGAACGCATTCCTGGCTTTGGCGCATTGCGCGTCCCGGCGCGCTGGGCAATGCTGGCGCACCTGGCGCTGGCGCTGCTTGCCGGTATTGCGCTTGTGAAGCTGGGGCGCTGGCTCACAGCAGTCCGGCAG
>DAOTWI010000644.1:0-1555 GCA_034436075.1 Roseiflexus sp. | reverse complement strand
AGCAGGGCGCCAGCGCACGGCGCCCCGCCGCTCCAGGGTGCCGCGCGGAACGCCTGCGCTCGCAGGAAGAGCCTGAACAGTTCCGTCCTGTGCTATAATTGACATATATCGTGTACCAGCCGATGAATGCGGCGCCGCTCAGAGGCGAGCGGCGCTTTCTGTGGAGATCAGGAGTATGGCGACAACATCAGATCTGCGCACGAATATGATCATCCGCTACAACGGTCAGCTGCACCGCGTGACGGAGTTCTACCACCACGCCCCTGGCAACTGGCGCGCGATGGTGATCATGAAACTGAAGAACATCGAGACCGGCAAAACGATTGAAGAGCGGGTGCGCGCCGGTTCCGAAATCGAGATTGTGCGCGTCGAAAAGCGCCCGATGCAGTTCCTCTACCGCGAGGGCGATGTCTACCACTTCATGGATACGGAAACGTTCGAGCAAATCGAAGTGGCGGAAGACATGATCGGCGAACCGGCGAAGTTCCTCAAAGAGAACGACATGGCGGACATCCTGTTCTACGATGACAACAAGATTCTGGGTGTCGAGCCGCCGCTGTTCGTGACATTGCAGGTGACGGAAGCCAGCGTCGCGGTGCGCGGCGATACGGCGACCAACGTTAACAAGCAGGTGACGCTCGAAACCGGCGCGGTGATTTCGGTTCCGGCCTTCGTCAATCAGGGCGATTATGTGCGGGTCGATACACGCACCGGGGAGTATATCGAACGAATCAAGTAAGCGCATGCTCGAAACAATGAGCACGATCGTTACTGCGGGAGAAATGCGCGCCATCGAAGAAGCGGCGGTCGCCCGCGGCGCGACCTGGGCGGGCTTGATGGAACAGGCGGGCGCCGGGGTGGCGCAGGTGGCGCTCGACGTGCTTGGCAGCCCCGCCGGTCGCCGCACGCTGGTGCTGGTCGGTCCCGGCAATAATGGCGGCGATGGGCTTGTAGCAGCGCGTCTGCTCCACGATGCTGGCGTGCAGGTCACACTCTACCTCTGGCGGCGCAGCGACGCCGCCAGAGACGAAAACTGGCGATTGTGCCGCGAACGCGCCATTCCCGAAGTGCGCTCCGCCGATGACCCGCACGCTCAGGCATTGCGCGCCGCGCTTGCCGATAGCGACCTGGTGATCGATGCGCTTCTCGGGTATGGCGCCAACCGTCCTGTCGAAGGCGAACTGGCGACGATCATTGCCACGCTGAATGCAGTGACTGCGCAGCGCGACCGGACGCATCGGCGGCCGTTCGTGCTGGCGGTGGACGTGCCAACCGGCGTTCACGCTGACAGCGGCGCCTTGCTTGGCGATGCGGTGCGCGCCGATTTGACCGTTTCGACTGGTCTGCTCAAACGCGGGTTGCTCTTCCATCCGGCGCGCGCGTATGCTGGCGAACTGCGCAGCGTTGATATCGGGCTTTCGCCAGCCGACCTGGAGGGCATCATGACCGAACTGATCGATGGGGATCTGGCGCGTTCGCTCCTGCCGCCTCGCCCGCCGGACTCGCACAAGGGTACATTTGGCAAGGTGCTCGTCGTCGCCGGATCAGTGAACTA
>DAOTWI010000643.1:0-3186 GCA_034436075.1 Roseiflexus sp. | reverse complement strand
CGCCCGAAGCGATACGGCGGCATAGCGAGCGCGGCGAAGGTGTAGCGGTACAGGGGGCTATGCCAGCCGCCGGTCGCCAGGTTGAGCAGGAGCAAGGCGACGGCATCGCCGCCGACGAACCAGCGCGCGTGTATGACGGTGGTTGGCGCCTGCGCCGGGTGCAGCGCCAGGATCGTCCAACCGAGGGTATAGAGCGCAACCAGGAGAATCTGCACGACCACCTGCGGCAGCCGGTCCGCTTCGATGAGGAGACTCTGCGCCAGCGCAACGCCTAGCGCCGCCCAGCGAAACAACAGCAGCCAGCGCAGCCCGATTTCGCCCTGGATCAGGAAGCGATGCACGGCCCGCAACGCCTGCATAGGCTCCTCGCCTGCCCGTCAGCGCCCGACCGCCATCCTGGACCACACGCGGCAGGCGTCTGGCGTAAGGGTTTAACGTCGATGCCTTACCGCTCACGTTATCCGACGATCGAGCCGTCCCCAGATGAAGCCAGCGAGCATCAGCAAGCCGAACGCCACGACGCTGGCGAGATGGTGCGGACCGAGGACGACGTGCGTCCGATCAACGGTCAGGTAGCGGTGGAGGAATATGAGCGCCGGAATGGCGCCAGCCGTCGTAATGACCATCCAGAGCCCGCGCGGACCAGATCGCCAAACGCCATAGATCGCCATTCCGAGCCCCAGCAGCGCCGGAAGCAGTCCGAAGCCAAACCCTGCAAATCCCATGCCAAGGAACGTACCGGCAACCGACCAGTAGAGCGTTCGATCAGTTGATGGCATAGCGTCCTCCTTCGCCACACGCTCACGAATGATCAGGGCTTGACCGTCCAGTTGGCAAGTTCGACATCGTCATACCCCCGATTGGTGATGCCTCCCAGTATACCGAGCGCGCTGCCTGACCACAAGTGAACAAGTTACCGCCATTGCGCGACCATTGCCATAACGCTGGGATAGGACGCGTTAGCGCCGTCCTGGACGGTGCGCTAGAGGATATGGCGGGATGGGCATGCGGTGCAGGAGAAGCGGTACGTCGGTCATCCAGATGCAGGCGCTGACTCGCAGCGCATTCTGCACGCTCTACTGATGCACTGCACATCGATGCGTTGTTCCGAAATGAGAAGTCATAACGGAGAGGCGACCCGAGTCGGCAACTGTGGTTCTGCAACGATGGATATTTATGACGATGGACATCTCCTGGTCAGACTCGATTATGGGGCTACTTCAACACGAGGGACGATGATAGAGCAAGAATGGCTCTGGGTTCTCTATCAACAGGGATTCCTTGGCTTTTTCTACGAAAAGATGCGGGATTCTCGCGTTGATCATGTAATCGACACCTCATGGGGAAGAACATATCAGCTATCTATAGCTGAATGGGGTGCTGGCACATACAAAGGAGTTCTATCCAGATTACGAGTCGTTCTTGGTGATGGAACCGAATGTTACGGTCTCCAGCCAGAAGATACGAAGTATGTCGATTAGAACGAATTTTGACTATGAACGAACGCATCCGCATCGTCATTGACCATATGCGCACTCGCACCGTGCTGCCGCTGCGCGATCCAGTGCAGGCGTTGGAGATCCCCGGTCCCGGACGGAGCGTGCTCGTCGCCCTCTGGCGCCGTCCCGAACCAGAGGGCGACGCAGCGCTGGCTTGCGGCGTGGCGCTGCTGGCAATGCTGGACGCGCCCTTCTGCTCCGCGCGCCTCGCCCAACTTCAAGGGTCTTGGGGCGGGAACCTGCTTGACTCGCGGTCTTTGCCTGATGATTGCCAAGCATGGCGCCGGTCGTCTATAATTTCTTCAGAAAGGGCGTCTTTGCAGGGTCGTGCTTATTTCTGAAAGCGCCTATGATCGTCCAGTATCAGCAGACATATCCACCGGTGACTGATGCGCTGTTGCGGGAAATCGTGGCGCGGATCTGCGCTGTCGGCGATCCGATCAAAGTTATTCTGTTCGGATCGCGCGCGCGGGGTGATGCCCGCTCTGATAGCGATATTGATCTGCTCATCATCGAAGAGTCTAGCCTGCCGCGCTACAGGCGATCAGCACGTTACCTGAGCGCGTTGATCGGATTGTTTCCCGCAAAAGATGTTGTCGTCTGGACGCCCGATGAGGTGGCGCAGTGGGCGAACGTTCCGCACGCATTCATTACGACCGCGCTGCGCGAGGGAAGGGTCCTGTATGAGCGATGTCCTTGATCTGGCGCGCGGCTGGTTGCGCAAAGGCGATAGCGATCTGGCTGCTGCACGCCTGATTGCAACGAGTGACGGTCCCTATGACACGGCCTGTTTTCACGCGCAGCAGGCGGCGGAAAAGTATCTCAAAGGATTGTTGGCGCTTGCCGGACAGCCAATTCCCTTCACTCATAACCTCGAAGAGTTAGCGCACCGTTGCAAAGCGCTCTACCCAACGGTTGACTTTATGGAGGTCGAGCTGACGCAGTTGACCCCTTACGCCGTGCAGATGCGGTATGATCCCGACTTCTGGCCCGATGTGGCTACCCTTCAGGAGGCGATTGCACTTGCTGAACGAGTGCGCATCATCGTTCTCTCGCTTGTCCCATGACCTGTATCGCATAGGCGGCGCTGAAATCATCTACGCGCCGTATCAAGTTTGGGTGATCGCCGGGCGTCTGGTCGATCCGCGCGCGGCGGCGCTCTCCATCCGGCTGCGCGACGGACGCGAGATGACGCCAGTGGTGCGCGATCGCGGGTTTCTTCTGACGGTCGATGCAGACCCGCTTCCGTTCGACGTTCGGGTGTTGACCGACGATGCGCAGACGCTCGAGCAGTTCCGCGTCCCATTGCGCGGATAGAAGTGGTGGCGCCTGAGACGGTTGCTGGCGGGATGGCGCTTATGGGCCCCTCATATACGGTCTCACAGATGATCGTACCGATCGCCCTTCAGCGCATCCCCATGGTTGCCGTGCAGACCCCTGGTCTTCCGCTGCTCATCATCGAAGGAATCGTTCTGGCTGCTGGGTTGAGCGGATTCTTTGTCACAGTGCAGCGACGAGCGCAGGAGAGGTGATACTGCCCAAGATGGAGCATCAAGACGCAGGCTATCCATCGTCGGCGCCGGCAATGGACATCGCGCTCTGGTGCGGCATCCCCGACTTGCAGCAGGCGCTCCGCACCTTGCTGCAGCAGCGCGGCTGGCGCCACACCCCCGACGCGCCGTTGCTG
>DAOTWI010000642.1:0-3706 GCA_034436075.1 Roseiflexus sp. | reverse complement strand
GCGCCGGACGGCGCGCGTATCCGTAGGGCAACGACTGGAACGACGGGACAGAAACGCCGACCGGTGGTGTGATTGGCAGCATCCGGGCGAACACCGGCGAGAGCGGGATCAGCGGCACATCGGTGGTCAGCATCTTCCCGCACGGCGCAGCCGCCTGCGGCGCGCAGGACATGGCGGGCAACGTCTGGGAAAGGTGCAGCACGCTGCTGATCCCGTATCCGTTCAAGGGTGAGGTGGCCGCAGAAAGTCTTTACACTGCGAACAAACTAACGTGTGGAATGAATGTGGTACGTGGCGGCTCGTGGATCGACAGTCGCGCCCGCGCCCGTTGCGCCTATCGTATTTCCTACTTCCCCGGCTTCGACTTCGACTACTTTGGGTTTCGTCTCGCCCGTTTGTTCTCAGCCGAGTGATGAGTGACGAGTGATGAGTGGTGAGTGGTGAGTGACAACAGCACAACTTATCACTCATCACCTGTCACTCGTCACTTACCTGAGGCTGCGGCGCGAACCGTTGAGTATTTTCCGCAACTCGCCGATGTGTTCGGCAATCTACTGAAGATCTTCCTCTGAACCGTTGTTGGAGGAACGCCGCCCGACCTCAAGGGTCTTGGGAGGGATCAGGCGGGCGCCCACGAGGGGCGCCCCTACAGCGAACACCACCGTCATTGTAGGGGCAGGTCCCCGTGCCTGCCCTCGTGGGCGTCCCGGCGGTGGTGATACCGGGGTCTCTGGCGGGATGGGGCGGGGGCGCCTGCCGCCCACTCCCCATTCCCCATTCCCCACTCCCTACTGCCCCGCAGGCGGAACCTCGATCTCACACACCCCCGCCATGCATGCCAGTTCCTGCGCGGCGTTCGTCAGGTCTTCCTCTTCGTAGCGCCAGATCTTGCTGAAGTCGATCTCCGGGAACTCCGCCGCCAGGCGCTCGTACTCCTCTTTGGTGATTTCGACATACGGCATCTGCGCGTACTGCGCATCGAACGACGGCAGGAACGTCAGACCGCCGATGACGTCGCGGTGCTCCCACACCCACTTCATCAGGTCGATCACTTCGTCCGGCTTGTATGTCACGGTGCACGACGGATTGTGCTCCGTCCAGTACAGTTTGTTCTGCAACCAGTACTCGCACTGCTCGATGGCGGAGCGTTGATCGCGGGTGATCGCGCCTTCCGGCGATTTGACCGGGAAGTGGATGACCCAGGTGGTGGCGTTTTCGCGCGTCTGGCCATTCTCCGGGTCCATCGGCGCGCCAGCGTCGCGCAGCACCTTGAACAGCGGCGAATGCGCCGATACGCGGACATTGCGGATGTAGTACGGCGCCCAGCGTGCGTGCAACCCGGAGGAACAATCGAGCAACTGCGACGAATTGCCGCTCGGTTTCACGCAGGTAATTGCCGCCGAGGGATTGATCCCCAGGCTCGTGGCGGTCTGCCGGTTGACCTCGATGGCAATTTCCTTCAGGCGCCGCTTGACCTGCGCATCCTGCGCGACGGGGCTGTCCATCTGCCCGGTAATATCGACGCCGAGCAGCCGTTCTTCCTCGCAATTCTGCCGCCACATCGGGCGCAGACCGGGGAAGTGCGTCGCCATCGACTGGATCGTGCCGATGATCGTCGCAACTTCGACCTTGTCGCGCAGCGTGTCGAAGGTGTCATCGACGCGCGCGACGGCGGCGGTCAGGTTGCAGAACTGCCACGGGCGCAGCACAATCTCGCCGCACGGGTTCGTGCCGAACTCCGCCTCTTTTCGCCGCGCCGGCTTCATCAGATTCGACGCTTCGCGGTTGAAGATGCCCGGTTCGCCGCGCTGCGACTCAACCATTTCCATAAAATGGCGAATGAACTCGCGTTGCGTCAGGCCGCCGCGGGGCCAGACCGCCGAGTTGTTGGCGTTCCAGCGCTGGCTGTTCTCGCGCTCGAAATCCCCCGACTTCGCCAGCCGCATCTCATCGTCGTCGTAGTCGAACAACGAAATCATGGCGGTGCGCCGCACGCCGCCGCTCACCGCCGCATTGCCGACGGCGCACATAATGTCGTGCGCATCGATCGGGCGCAGGAAACTCCCCTGCCGCGCAAAAATGCGGTTGCGCACAAAGTCGAGCATGGCGCGGAACGGTTCGGGACCGGACGCCCGCCCTCCCTTGGTGCGCAATGGCGCGCCTGCGGGGCGCAGGTGCGACAGATCGAAGTGCACATCGCCGCCCTCGAACCAGGTTTCGAGACCGTAGCGCAGCGCATCCGCCCATCCTTCGGCTGAGTCTTCGACGACGAAGGTTGTTGGCGGCTTGCCGGTCTGGCGTTTGATGCGCGGAAAGTTTTCGACATACCGGCTTTCGACTGAAAAGCCGACGCCGCAGCCAGCCATCGAAATAATCAGCGCCTCGACGAACGAGTCGATACTCTCGACCGGCTGGTAGCTGCAATTGTAGATCGCCACGCCATTGCGCCGCGCTGCGGGACCCGCCATCGCCAGCAGGCGCATCGACGGCATGGCGCGCATTTCGAGAACGCTGCGCCGGATGCGCTCATACGTCTCGCGCGGCAGGCGGTCGCCTGCGAGTTCGTGCAGGTAATCAACCGCGCGATCAACGGTTTCGATCCAGGTTTCGCGCCGCCCCAGTTCGTAGTTGAAGCGCGAGTACTTATCAAAGAACTGAAACTGCTGCAACGGCGTCGGGAAGTAGACGCGCGCCTCATCGAATGCACGCCGCACATGGTCGGGAATCGGGCGCCGTTCCCGTTCGCGGGCGCGTTCGGCGCGGTACAGGATGTAGCGCTTGGCAGCCTCGAACTCGCCAGCCGCCTGCAACACCATCTCGACAATGTCCTGCACTCCCTCGACGGTTGGCGGCTTGCCCTGCGACTTGGCAGCGACGATATTCACGACTCGCTGCGCCAATTCAGGGATGGGCGTGTCGGGGGTGCGCCCAAAACTGGCGAAGCAGCGCGCCATCGCGTTTTCGATACGTGCCACGTCGAACGGAACCACCCGCCCATCGCGCTTGATAATCGTGGTTGGAATGATGACGTCCGGGTGAAGTGCGTCAATTGTCCCGTTGTCGTGCGTTCCGTTCAGCGCCGTGTGTGATTGCGTCATACGCCCAGAACCTCCTGAAACAAGACGATACGTATCCGGCGGTGCGTTGATCGGGATTGCGATTCAATGCACCGTCTATCACTATGTAAAGCAATTCAGTTATGGTAAAGCCAGGTGGAACGCGCTCACGCTGGTGAAACGGGGCGAGTAGTGGCGTTTATGCCCGGCAGTTATCCACATATTGTGTTGAATATAGAAAAAGGCTTCCTAAATATGGCGCTGCAAGGATAGCACACCTCTGGGGATGTGTCAAGACGCGCGAGAAGGAAAAATAAAATCTTTACAACTGATAGTAGACTCGCGTGCAGTGCGCTGTTCCAGACCTCTCCCCCGCCACAAGAGTACGATGTATTGTAGAAAAGGTGTATAATAGCCTGAACCCGTGCGCATCTGTCCCAAACGGCGCCGGGGCGTGGTCAGTCCGGTTCTCTTGGATCGCAGTACAACGTTGACTTACCATCGCACCATTGCGAGCCAGTTGCTTCGTTCGGCCCCGATTGCCGGTCTGGCAGCTTCTGGTAGTGGTCACCTCCCGCTGACCGAAATCTATGTTGAGCGGGGTGTTGCGCCTGCGCGGAATAGTAGCGGTTCCGCACCGTTGTCGCTTG
>DAOTWI010000641.1:0-4143 GCA_034436075.1 Roseiflexus sp. | reverse complement strand
TCCATAGCCCGCGACTTCAGGGCGGGAAGGCGCCGAGCGGAGATCCAGCCCGCGCAGGCGGGCTTCGCTTTCCATAGCCCGCGACTTCAGGGCGGGAAGGCGCCGAGCGGGCATGGGCGGATTGCAGTTCAGGACGAATGTCACACTGGCGCGCCGATTCTGTGACGCATCGACCACGCCGGTTGAACGGTAGCACCTGTGATCGGGAAGCCTGCCAATCGACTCTCTGGCAGGCGCAGATACAGGAGCGCACGATGAACGACTATCACATTCGCATCCGGGAACTCCCCGCGACCGACAAGCCCCGTGAACGGTTGCGCGCCAGCGGCGCCGCCGCGCTTGCTGATGCCGAACTGCTCGCAATTTTGCTGCGGGTCGGGATCGAAGGGGTGAACGCCATTCAACTCGCGCAGCAGTTGCTCGTCGAATTCGGCGGATGGGCCGGGTTGCAGCGCGCCGGTTTCGAGGAACTGGCGCAGCGCCGCGGCATGGGTGAAGCAAAAACCGCCCAGCTCAAGGCGGCGCTCGAAATCGGGCGGCGCCTGCTGCTGGCGAGCGGCGAGGAACGCTTTCAGATCCGCTCTCCCACCGACGCAGCGCAACTGATGCAGATCGAAATGAGCCATCTCGATCAGGAGCAATTGCGCGCGATCTGCCTCGACACCAAGAATCGCGTCCAGAAAATCCAGACCGTGTATGTCGGCAGCCTGAACGCCTCCATGGTCCGCATCGGCGAGGTGTTCAAGGAAGCCATTCGCCTCAACTCGGCATCGATTATCGTGGTCCACAACCATCCCAGCGGCGACCCGACCCCCTCGCCGGAGGATATTGTCGTCACCCGGCAGATGATCGACGCCGGACGGTTGCTCGACATTGACGTGCTCGATCACCTGGTGATCGGCAATGGGCGTTTCGTCAGTATGCGTGAACGCGGGCTGGCGTTCACAAAGCCTTGACAGCCGCATGCAGACGTGATACGCTTTACACGTCGCTGTATTTGATCGTATTATGAACAACGAATCGGCATCTGTTGCGTCGCCTGAGTTCCCGCCATGTCGGAGAAGTACTACCAGGAGTATGGTCCCATCCGGCGGCGCAAAGGCGAAGGGCGTCTGCTGATCGACGAGCCGCCGCCCGAATTGCCGCCCGAACCGCCAGCGCCGAAACCGCCGCGTCGCATTCCGCCAGTGCGTCCCCGTCGCGCGCCGGTGATCGGCGTGTTGCTCGTGCTAGCAGCGCTTGGCGTGGCGCTCTACTTTGCGCAACCGTTCATCACCGACGTGATCGCCGCCGATCGCGCGATGCCCGGCGTCAGCATTCGCGGCACACCTGTCGGCGGCATGGCGCGCGAGGAGATTCAGACACTGCTTGCCGCACAGCACGAGGCGTTTCTGAAGGCGCCGCTGACGCTGACGTTCGAGGGACGCGCCTGGCAACCATCCCTCGACGACCTCGGCGTTCAATTCGAGATCGAACAGACAGCAGCCCTTGCGCTTGGCGTCGGGCGCACCGGCAGCCCGTTGCATCGCGTCGAGGAACTCTGGGCAGTGCGGCAGGAAGGCGGCGTTGACATCGCGCCACGCCTGCGGGTGGACGTCGCGCGGTTGCAACGCTACCTGACCAGCCTCGCCAGCGAGATCGAACAACCGCCGCGCGATGCGGCGCTCAGTATTGCCGCCGGCAAAGTACTCCCCACCGCTGCGCGCGCCGGGCGGCAACTGCTGGTGGACGCCACCGTGCTCGACATTCTGCGCGCGCTGCAATCGCTCCAACCGCACACAATTCCGCTGCGCACCCGCATCCTCGAACCGGCGCTGGCGGATGAAGACATCGCCGCTGCGGTCGCAGACGCCGAACTGCTGCTGAGCCGGCCGCTTGAACTACGGCAGGGCGAACGGCGCTGGACGTGGGATCAGGAACGGATCGCCGAAATGTTGACCATCAGCATCAGTGATGGTCGCATGTTTGTCGATATTGACCAGGCGCGCCTGGAGCGCGCGATTGCCAGGCTTGCGCAGTTCGTCGATTCGCCGAGCGCCGAGCCGCGCGTCGCCTTTCGCAATGGGCGATTGCAGATCGTCGAGCCAGGGCAGGATGGCCTGCGCCTGAAACAGCCGGAAGCCATCGAAGCCATCCGCCGCGCGTTGCGCACGCAGGAGCACCTCGTCGAACTGCCGGTCGAGACCATTCGCCCGCAGATCACGGCGGAAACGTTGCCGTCGCTGGGCATCGTCGAACTGGTAGCGGAAGGCAAATCGAGTTTTGCCGGATCGGCCGAGTATCGCATCACCAACATCAAAGCCGGCGCTGCTCGTATGAACGGGGTGCTCATCCCGCCTGGCGCCGGGTTTTCGTTCAACACGCAATTGGGCGCGGTTGACGCCGAACACGGTTTTGTCCAGGGGTATGCGGTCATCGGCAATCGCACACAGCTCGAATGGGGCGGCGGCGTCTGCCAGGTCTCGACGACCGTGTTCCGCGCGGCGTTCTGGGCAGGTCTGCCAATCACTGAACGGCATGCACACCCATTCTATATCTCCTGGTACGACGCCTTCAGTTTCCCCGATCAGGCGGCGCCTGGCATGGATGCAACCATTTACACCGGGGTGCAGGACCTCAAGTTTGTCAATGACACCGGGCACTGGTTGCTGATGGAAGCAGTCGCCGATACCAATGCTCAGGTGTTGAGCGTGCGTCTCTACGGTACCCGACCAGACCGGCGCGTGGCAGTGGTTGGACCGGAGATCGCCAACATCGTGGCGCCGCCGGCGCAGGCGGTCTATGTGAACGATCCGGGTCTGCCTGCCGGAACCGTGCGCCAGACCGACCGGGCGCGGCGCGGGATGGACATCAAGGTGTACCGGGTGATCACCGAAGGGGGCGTGCAGCGGACGCCGGAATTGTTCTTCACCCGTTTCAAAGCCTGGCCCGATGTGTTTGTGCGCGGAACGGGAAGCCGGTAGGAATGTGCAGCATGGTTGCAGCATCCGACATATCCTTCGATGCCATCTTTGCCGGCACGCCGGTGGTAGTCGCCTGGCTCTTCGGATCACACGCCAGCGGGCGCGTACATGCCCGCAGCGACATCGACATCGCGGTGTTGTTTGCGCTGGAGACGACGAAGGAAGAGCGCGAGCGTTGGCGTCTCGAACTGATCGGGCGGCTGAGTGACGCCTTTCGCGCTGATGCCATCGACCTTGCGATTCTGAATGATGCGCCGCCGCTGCTGCGCTACGAGGCGCTGCGCCCGCGCTGCGTGCTGTACAATCGTGACGATGAGGCGCGGGTGGCGTTTGAGGTGCGCACCATGCAGGAGTGGTTCGACTGGGCGCCGCGCTACCGCCGGATGTTGCGCGCCCGCATCAAACAGTTCGCCGAAGGAAACGTGAGGCTCGGTCCATGACCGGCGCTCTGACTATTGCCCGTCATCTTGCGCAACTCCAGATCTATCTGGCGCAGTTGCGCGAATTGCAACAGCACTCAGGCGCCGATCTCGATAACGACTGGCGCATACGGGCAACGGTTGATCGCACCCTTCAGCTGGCGATCGAGGTCGTTATCAGCGTCTGCGACCAACTGATCGCCAGCCTCTCATTGCCGCTGCCCGATGCCGGACGCGACGCGGTGTTGGCAGTGGCGCGCGCTGGCGTTATCTCCGATGATCTTGGCGCCAGGCTTGCCCGGGCTGTCGGCTTTCGTAACATTCTGGTGCATCAGTACATGTCGATAGATTATGATCGCGTCTGTGACGCGCTTCAATACGATCTTTCCGCAGCATTTGAACAGTTTCTCAACCAGGTTGGCGCATTTCTTGACGCACAGAATCAGCCATGACCACGTATGAGACCTTCTCGTTGGGCGTGACCTACTGGCCGCGCCGGGCGGGTCCGTTGCTCTGGCAACACTACGACCGCGGCGCGGTGCGCGAAGAACTGGCGCACATTGCAGCAATCGGGTTCGATACGGTGCGCTTCTGCCTGCTGTGGGAGGATTTTCAGCCCGGTCCTGAGCGGATCAACGGTCGCGCCATGCGGCGCCTGGAGCACGCACTCGACACGGCGCACGCCGCCGGGTTGCGGGTGGTTCTCGCGCTCTTTCCGGTGGCGGCGCTCGGACAGTTGCAGGTTCCATCGTGGGCGAACG
>DAOTWI010000640.1:0-6430 GCA_034436075.1 Roseiflexus sp. | reverse complement strand
TGGCGCCGCTATCGTCGGCGTTGCCGTTGGCGGCATCGTGGGGGATGCGGTGGGCGTTGCCGTCGGCGGTATCGCGGGCGATGCTTCCCTGGTTGGCGTTGCCGTTGGCGCCGCTATCGTTGGCATTGCCGTCGGCGGCATCGTGGGCGATGCTTCCCTGATTGGCGTGGGTGACGCTGTGCGAATTGGCGCTGGAACGGTGGCGGGAGCAGTGACAGAGGGACGTGGCGGCACGCCAGGAGGCGTTCTGTTTGCACTCCCGAACAGGATGTTCAGGATCAGGAGGGCGCCGATCAGGATCGCCAGCGCCGCGAGCGCAGCGGCAAGAAGCAGGATTGCCGGATACGAATGTGGAATCGCTGGTGAGGATGCTGCCGCGTGGCGCAGTTGAGCCGCATGCGCCAGAACCGATTGATTGATGACGTCGAGATTCGGCGGCGGCGGCGCGGGCAGCGTGCGCAGCGATGCAGCGGCGCGCAGCATCGGCTCGAGTTCGCCCCGCTCAGCCGGGTAATCGCGCAGGCAGGCATCGACCGAATCGCCGCGCTCAATCCGATCCAGACAGATGTCCAGCACGTTCAAGAGTTTCTTATCATCATCCATCACCGACCTCCGCCGCACCTAACAGGCGACCCAGGGCGCGCAATCCTCGCAGTTGCAGTTGTTTGACCGAACCCTCAGAACGCTGCAATTGCTGCGCCACTTCAGCAATCGACAGCCCGGCGACAAACCGCAACAAGAGCACCTGTTGCTGCTCGTCGGTCAGCGTTTGCAACGACCGTCGCAGCGTTTCGTGCATCTCCGCACGCTCGAAGGCTTCGGCTGGATTGCCAGACAACGCTTCGGAACGAACCAGCGTCAGATCGCCAGGAGCGGAGCGATCGCGCGTCACGGCGTTGATCGCCAGGTTATGGGCAATACGGTAGAGCCAGGCGCGAAACGGCGCGCCAGTAATCTTGTAGTCGCCAATGCGCTCGAGCATGCGCATATATGTTTCGGCGACAATATCCTCCGCCAGATGGGGATCGGCGACGATGGCTGCGACATAGCGGTGCAACGCTGTGCCGTAGCGTTCCACGATCCAGCTGACAGCCTGTGCCTCGAAGCGCTTCAACCGGGCGACTAACTCAGCATCATCCATACACCGCCACGCATGTTGTTGCTTCCATCTGTATCCATAACACGCTCACAAGCTAAAAGTTACGTTGATTGTCAAAAAACAGTGCAAAGATGACACGCTCCAATTCACTGTTCGACAGCATGCTGGCTACGCTGATCATGCGGCTTCTGGTATAATGGCGCTTGTACACGAGTCACACAATATGATTGGTGCGTTGCCGCACGCAACCAATGATAGACAGCGAGGTCGAACACCGGCGACGCCAGGAGGGCGCAACGAGTGAAGATGCTCATCAATGCCGCCGATACCATCGTATCTGATGCGCTGGATGGTCTTGCCCAGGCGCATGCGGGCATGGTGCGCGTCGTGCGCAACCCGGATTATGTCGTGCGCGCCGATGCGCCGCTCTCGCAGCAGGTTGCCGTCATTTCCGGCGGCGGAAGCGGCCACGAGCCAATGCACACCGGGTATGTCGGGCGGGGCATGCTGACGGCCGCCTGTCCTGGCGCCATTTTTACGTCGCCGACGCCGGATCAGATCCTGGCGGCGACGCATGCCGCTGCAGGGAATGCAGGGGTGCTGTACATTATCAAAAATTATGCTGGCGACCGGATGAATTTCGAGATCGCTATCGAGATGCTCGCGCTTGAAGGCTTGCCGGTGGCATCGGTCATTGTGGCAGACGATGTTGCGAATCCGGTCCAGGATCTCCGGCGCGGCACCGGCGCAACGGTGATAGTCGAGAAGATAGCTGGCGCTGCTGCGGAGATGAGCGCGTCTCTCGAAGAGTGCGCCCGGGTTGCGCGCCGCGCTCTGTGCGAAAGCCGTTCGATCGGGGTTGCTCTGTCTGCCTGCACGATACCGGCGCTCGACCGACCATCGTTTCATCTTGGCGAAGACGAGATCGAGATCGGTATTGGCATTCATGGCGAAGCAGGGCGACACCGCACGACGCTGGCGCCGGTTTCGCACATTGTCGATCAGTTGTGCAGCGCACTCGTTGATGACCTTGGTCTGCGGGCGGGTGATCGCACGCTGGCGCTCGTCAACGGGCTTGGTGCGACAACACAGATCGAGTTGTATGTCGCCTTCTGCGAGGTTGCACGATGGTGCGCAGCGCGCGGGATCGTTCTCGAGCGCAGCCTGGTGGGCAATTATATGACATCGCTCGATATGGCGGGATGCACCATTACGTTGATGCGCCTGGACGATGAACTGCTTCAGTTGTGGGACGCTCCGGTATGTACGCCTGCCCTGCGTTGGGGCATATGAGGCGCATGCGCTGATGCCATCGATCCGTCGCTTGTACGCCCAATACAAGGAGATGCTTGTCTGGAGGCTTCCCGGATGCAGATCACCGTCGACCATGTCATCCGCTTTTTGGAGCGCGCTGCCGCGCTTATTCGCGAACACGCGACAGAACTGACCGAACTCGATACCGTGATCGGCGATGCAGACCATGGGACGAATCTGAATCGCGGTTTCTCGGCAGTCGTCGTCAAACTCGACGCGCTGCAAGACAGCGATATTGGCACAATACTGGACGTAACCGGAAAAACGCTCCTGGCGACAGTCGGCGGTGCGGCTGGTCCACTCTATGGCACGGCATTCCGGCGCGCTGGCGCATTGCTGGCAGGGCGCTATACCATTGAGGGCGCCGACGTTGCCGCCGCACTCGAGGTGGCGCTCGAGGGGATCGTTGAGCGCGGGCGCGTGCAGCGTGGCGAAAAAACAATGCTCGACGCGATTGCGCCAGGGGTCGAGACGTTTCGCAATGCCATTGCGCAGGGCAAATCCCTCGAAGAAGCGGCGCGCTGTGCGCTTGCCGCCGTTGAGGACGGAATGCGTGCAACCATTCCCATCCAGGCGACCAAAGGGCGCGCCGCCTTTCTCGGACCGCGCAGCATCGGGCATCAGGACCCTGGCGCAACATCGGCGTACTACATTGCCTGGGCAATGGTCGGACTCGATGCCGATCCTCAACCCGATCAGCACGCTGCGGAGCAGTCTTGAATTCGGAAAGGACAGGTATGCGCACCCTCACGACCGATGTTCTGGTGATCGGCGGCGGCGCCACCGGCGCAGGCGCCCTGCGCGACCTTGTGCTGCGCGGCATTCGTTGTGCGCTGGTCGAAAAGGGGGACCTGACCCACGGTACGACCGGTCGCTACCACGGGTTGCTGCACTCCGGCGGTCGCTATGTGGTGAAGGACCCGCAGTCGGCGGAGGAATGCGCGCGCGAAAATGAAATCCTGCGCAAAATCATGCCGCACTGTATCGAGGAAACGGGTGGATTGTTCGTGGTAACCCCGGCGGACGACGAGGCGTATGCTGATCGATTCGTTGCGGCATGCCATCGCACTGGCGTGTGGGTTGAAGAAATACCGGTGCGTGAGGCGCTGCGCCGCGAGCCATTGCTCAATCCACGCATTAAGCGAGCGTTCGCCGTGCGCGACGGCGCCGCCGACTCGTTTCTCGCCACGCATGCCAATGCCAACGATGCGCGACGCTACGGCGCACAGGTGCTGACGTACCATCGCGTGATTGGGTTGGAACGTGCGGGCGACCGGATTCTCGGCGCGTTGTGCGAAGACCTGCGGAGCGGCGAGACGGTGCGGATTCATGCCAGTTTCATCATCAACGCAACCGGTGCGTGGGGCGGAAAGATTGCCGCAATGGCGGGGTTGCACATCAGTATTGTGCCCGGCAAGGGAACGATGATTGCGATGAACCACCGAATCGTCAATACGGTCGTCAACCGCTGCAAGATGCCTGCCGACGGCGATATCATCGTGCCCATCCATACCGTCGCAGTCCTTGGCACCACCGACATCGCTGTGCCTGATCCTGATGTGTACGATATTACTCCTGAAGAGGTTCGGCTGATCCTCGAAGAGGGCGAGTGTCTGGTTCCGGGGGTCAGTCGCATGCGCGCACTGCGGGCCTGGGCTGGCGTGCGACCGTTGTACAAGGAACAGGACGCGGGACACGACCGCGATATTCCCCGCACCTACAAACTGCTCGACCACGAAACCCGCGATGGCGTCGTCGGCATGGTCAGCATCGTCGGCGGAAAGTGGACGACGTATCGGCTCATGGCGGAACACACGGTTGATCTGGTCGCACAACGACTCGGCGTGACCGCGCCGTGCCGGACGGCGGATCTGAAGATCGAACCGTTGCACGATGGCGCCGCCACTCCACCGCATTCCCCGGCGCGCGCGCAGTTTGCCATTCTGGCGTCGCCGTTCTATCTGTTGGGTCACCGGCTGGCAGAGGTCGAGGCTGATGATAGCTACGGCGATCTCATCTGCGAATGCGAACTGGTGACGCGGGCGCAACTGGAAGCGGCGATTCGCAGCGACGGAACCGCCAATCTCGACGATCTGCGCCGTGATACGCGCCTCGGCATGGGTCCGTGTCAGGGAGGATTCTGCACCTATCGCGCCGCCGCGATCTGGCACGAACTCCGCGATGGATCGCGGCAGACGAATGGCGCGATTGGCGCGTCGCCATCAACGGCGCTGCTCCGGCACTTCCTTCAGGAACGCTGGAAGGGAGTGACGCCAACGCTGTGGGGCGATCAACTGCGCCAGGAACGCCTCGACGAATTGAACTATCTCGAAACGCTCGCCGTTGATCGCCTGCCCGAAACCAGTGATGACGCCATCGGGCGGAAACGCGATGTGGTGGTCGAGGAAGTTGTGTGACCAGGGATGATTGCCATGCGCACGACGGTTGTGATTGGCTCGGGATTGAGCGGGTTGATGGGTGCGCTGGCGCTGGCGGAAGCCGGGTTGCGCCCGCTGGTGTTGGCGAAAGGGCAGGGAGCGACTCACTGGACTGCTGGCACGATTGATGTCTGGGGCGCGGATGATCGCTCCCCGCACGAAGTATTGCGGGCGATCTGCGAGTCGCAGTCGCATCACCCGTATGCGCTGATCGGCGTGCATGCCGTGGAGGAAGCCATCGCGCGCTTCCGCGCATTGACCGGGGCGGCGCGGTATCCGTATGTCGGCGGGCTGGAATGCAACGTTCTGCTGCCGACGGCGGCGGGGGCGCTGCGCCCTGCTGCGCTCCTGCCGGTCACGATGGCTGCCGGAGATGTACGGCTTGGCGGGGAGGTGTTGATTGCCGGGTTTCGTGAACTGCGCGACTTCTACCCGCCGTTCATCGCCGCCAACCTGGCTGCGCAGGGCATTGCCGCGCGCGGCGTGTACCTGACCCTGCCGCCCGCCTTTCACCGGCGCGAATACACAACCGTGACCTTTGCGCGCATGTTCGATGATCCGGCGTTCCGCAGCGAGATTGGCAGGCAGTTGCGCGCGCAGCGCGGCAGCGCAACCCGGATCGGGCTGCCAGCCATGCTCGGATTGCGCGATCCGCTGGAAGCGGTGGCACACCTGCAACACGAGAGCGGCGCGCAGGTGTTCGAGATTCCGACATTGCCGCCGTCCGTTCCGGGGATGCGCCTGTTTGCTCTGTTCCAGCACGCTATCGAACAGGCTGGCGGGAGGTTGCAGATCGGGTCGGAAGTGCTCCGCGGCGATGGGCGGAATCGACGGCTGACCACCCTCTGGAGCGAAGCGGCGGCGCGCCAGCAGGAGCATCGCGTCGAATGCGCGCTGCTGGCGACTGGCGGGATTGCTGGCGGCGGCATTCGGACCGATCACGCAGGCATGGTGCGTGAAACCGCCCTCGATCTTCCGGTGCGCGCGCCAGCACACCGCGCCGGTTGGTTCGCGCCGCGTTTTCTCGATCCGCAGGGGCACGCCATTTACACGACAGGCGTTGCAACCGATGCGCACCTTCGACCGCTCGGCGCAGACGGCGAGATCGTCTATGAGAATGTCGCCGTCGCCGGTGCAACCCTGGGGGGAACCGATACCGTCCGTGAACGCAGCCGAAGCGGCGTTTCTCTCGCCACCGGATGGGCAGCCGGACGCATACTGGCAGGATTGATGTCATGACGATCATTCCAGAGGATCATATCGAGCAGTCGCTCGAGCAGTCGCTCGACCATTGCATCAAGTGCAACATCTGCACGGCGGCGTGCCCGGTCAGCGCCGTTACTGATCGGTTTCCCGGACCCAAGTACGTCGGTCCGCAGGCGCAGCGTTTCCGCCATGAACGCCAACCGTCGCCCGATGAGTCGGTGGACTATTGTTCGGGATGCCGCGTGTGCAACGAAGTCTGCCCGACCGGGGTGAGGATCGCCGAGTTGAATGCACGCGCGCGGGCGCGTCTGGTCGCGGAGCGCGGCATCCCGCTGCGCAACCGCCTGATCAGCCGCTCCGGCTTGGTCGGGCG
>DAOTWI010000639.1:0-3311 GCA_034436075.1 Roseiflexus sp. | reverse complement strand
CTGCCCCCTCTCCAGCGACGCTGGAGAGGGGGAGTTGATTCATTCTAATGCTCACAATGGGCGATGCCACGTCAGGGCTTGTCAAAAAATTGCGCCTATGAGATGCAGGGGCGCCCCGCTGTGGGCGCTCATTGTGTGTACGTCGCCTGGGCGCGCCTCGTCCAGCGCGGGCATAAATACCCGCGCTGATCGCACGAAGCCCCGCGTCAGCGGGGCTGTCAGTCGTCAGCGTCTGCACCTTCCGAGATACGCCTGTGCAGAAGTAGCGCGTTGGCGCCCTATCCCCCCCACCTGCCGTTCCTTCCCTTACCGCTCTCACTTTTGAGATGGAATTGTCACCTGACAGAGGCGCGAATACTGCCGGAGTTTCTCTGTAATCCCGGGTGTATGTGAGGGCTTAACCAACCATTGGTGAGGAGGCGCCTGTGTCACGGGGGAAGTTCCGCCAGTACACTCTCAGGATGCTCGCTGTTGCGCTTGTTATTGCTGCTCTGACGATGCTCACTCCGTCCCCGCGCAGTGCGGCAAGTTCTGCCTATACCGTCTATCTGCCGCTCGTAACGACGAGTGGAGTGTCGAATCAGACCTTGCCGCCTATCGTCTTCGTCTCCCGGCAAATCATGCCGCAGGGCAGCATCTACTGGGATGTCCCGAAAGGTCTGCCCGGCGTCGGTCCGTATAGCCGGTTTGCAGTCGCGGCGCCAGGCAAGCTGATGGTCCTCGAACCCAATGGCCGGACGCGCGTCCTGATTGACGGCTCGAACCCCGCGTCTACCGCGCCCTTCAACCTGATTGACGTCAATGCTCCCGACGTCTCGTATGACGGAACCACGATCGTGTTCGCCGGTCTCCCGCAAGGACGGTATCAATCCGGTCCCGTCACCAATCCGGGCGCCTGGCGGATCTATACCATCAAGGCAGACGGCAGCGGACTCCGGCAGGTCACCACCTCGGATCAGCGCCTCGATCTCGCGCAGTTCGGTCCGGCGGCTGGGGGCCTGGCAGCCTACGACGACACCGATCCCGTGTGGCTGCCGGACGGCCGGATCGTCTTCTCTTCGACGCGCTGGCCCGCCTATGCGCATTACAGCGGCGTGCGCGTCTCCAATCTGTTCGTGGTGAACGCCGATGGCAGCAACCTGCGCCGGATCACCTCGGAGCGCAACGGCGCTGATCGCCCGCTCGTCGATCCGCTGACCGGGAAGATCGTCTATGCGCGCTGGTGGCGCAATCACCGCTTCCCGGTCAACAACATGTCGACCATTCCCGACCCCAATGGCGGTTACATTCAGCGCGACGGGCTGACCACTGATCGGAACAATCCGGTCGGCGGCGAGAGCATGTTCCGCAATGCATGGCAGGCAGCCACGATCAATCCGGATGGCACTGGATTGGCGATGTGGACCGGGGCGTTCCGCAACGAAGAAGCCAATCACGTCTATGGCGGGGCCTTCACCCCCGACGGGGATCTGATTGCGAACTACTTCCCAATGTACAACATGACCGAAGCCGCCGGATTTGGCGGGTTGCGGCGCTACCAACGCGGGGCGGGCGGCTATACGCCGGTGATGGGGATCACCACGCTCACCCTCGACTACGTCAATCCGCGCAATCCGACCTCGTTCGGCATCTTCAGGGGCCAGTATGCGACCGACCCCGACGTGGCGGGCGATCGGATGGTCGTCTCCCTGGCGCGCGATATCAATCAGGATTACGGGCTCTACGTGGCGCAGACCAATGGCGCCGGGCTGCGCCTGCTCTACGACAACCCCGGCGCCGTCGAAGTGCGGGCGCGCTTTCTCAGACCGCGCCCGCTGCCGCCGGTCATCCCGGATCGCATCACGCAGGTTCCCAGCCTGCTGCCGCCGACCGCCGCCGGACCGTATGACAAAGACGGCACGTTTGTCTATGATGCGCTCAATATGTATGCCAATGGTCCGGTGGACATGGACATTGTGAGCGCGCCGCCAGTCGGGTCCGCCTGCACCATCCGCTTCTTCATCGACCATCAGCGCACCAGTCCGGGGTCGTTCCCGAATCTGGACTGGCCCATCCTGCTGGGCGAGTTGGCGGTCCAACCGGACGGCTCGGTGCGCGATCCAAACGCACCCGCGAACGTACCGCTCTTCGAGCAGTTGCGCGGACCGAATGGGATGGTGCCGCTGACGGGCAGCCGGTCCAATCCCGACGGCGCGGCGCACGTGGCGGGGATGAACTTCGGGCGTCCTGGCGACCGGCAGCGCTGCGTCGGCTGCCACGCCGGTCATACCTTGATCCCGGTTCCCGCATCCGATGAGGAAGCCCGCTGGAGCAACCTGGCGCCTGGGGCAACGATCCGCGTCTCCTCAGCATTCGACCAGCGCTATGCCGGCGGGCTGACGGACCGGCGGGTGATGAAAGGCGAAGTGTGGCAGTACTGGCGGAGCGCCGCCAATCAAACCAGCGGGCAGTGGGTGACGCTGACCTTTCCAGTGCCGGTCTCGGTGCGGCAGGTGCGGCTCTACAACCCGCGCAGCACGCCGAACACCGACCTGCAGGTGCAGCAGGCGACGGTGCGGCTATAGATTCCTGCCAGAATCGTGCGGTTATCAGGCGCGCAGACAACTCTGCCGGTACGGGGAATGTCGCGCAGCAGCATCTCCGGCGAAGGCTCGCCGAACGTCCAGCGCAGCATGCTATTCCCTGCGCGGTAGATGCAACCGCTGCCATCAGGCGTCAGACTGGCGCTACTGACTGACCGCAGCCCGGTATCGAGCGTTTCAAGGAGAACACCTCTCATTGCATCCCAGAGCCGCAGATACGGTTCCATGCTCCAGGTCAGCAGGCGCCCGTCGGGGGTGAACACAGCCCCATTCATATCACCGCCATGCGGCAGCACATAACGCTCTACGCCGCTTGTGACATCCCATAGACGCACGGTGCTGTCGTCGGCTGAACTGGCGAGCAGGCTGCCATCAGGCGAAAACGCCAGTGATCGCAGGCAGGCCGTATGACCGGCGAACCGGCGCACTTCGACGCCGGTGGCGACATCCCATGCCCGGATCACCGAGTCCTGTCCTCCCGTCAGAACCGTTCGCCCATCGGGCGCGTAGGCGACGCAGTAGATCCGCCCGGTCTGCGGGGTGAAATGGCGCACCGGCAGGTCGAGCAGGATTGCGCCGCAGAGCGCTTCGTCACCCTGCGGCGTGTAGCGCAGCCCAAGCGAGTGGAGCGCCAGCAGGGCGATCAGTTCGGCGCTGCCGCCACGCTGCAGGAGCCGGTTGGCTTCGGCTGCCAGGCGCTGCGCTTCGGAACGCGCCAGGTTCTCGCGC
>DAOTWI010000638.1:0-6107 GCA_034436075.1 Roseiflexus sp. | reverse complement strand
CCCGCATGCGGAGGGGTGGGGGGAGGCGCCAGCCAGGGTGCGTCGCCTCGGGAACGTGCGTGCTTGCCGCCTGACAATTCATGCATGCACCCGTTATGGCACTGACTCCGGGTCGGCGATCTCGCGCAGATACCACGCAACAAGGTGCTCGACCGCCCCTTCGGTTGTCGCATACGGACCAGGGATGTAGCGCCGCGAAGCGACGCCGCGCTGGTTGTTCTCGCAGATCGTCTTGTCTTCCTCGGCGGTCACGCGCCACAGCCAGCTTACCCGTTCGGGCTGGTAATCGCGGCCCGCCACAGCGCCCTCGCGCACCATCCACGTCAACTCCAGCTCGGTCTCGTGCGGGCTGAGCGGCGTAAAGCGCGCGAGCATCGCGTGGTCGCTGCACGCCAGCAACCAGATCAGGGGATACATCTGGATCGCCGTCACAGCGCCGTCATAGGCAGTGAGCCGCCCGAGCAGCGGCGCGACCGGCGCGCCATCCTCGCTCTGCGTCAGATAACCGCGACGGATCGGCGTGCGCTGAATCTGGTGCACGGTCGAGTCGGTAATCGCAACGCCGCCGGTGCGCCACCCCTCGCGCGCCGCGATCTGCTCCCACTCAGCGACGAACGCAGCCTGGTTCCGTGCGCCGCTCGGCGTGTCGAGCGCCCGGCCATAGGACATCACCGAGCAGAACTCAGGATGGGTGTGGCTACAGTGGTAGCACTCGAAGAAGTTCTCAGCCACGATCTTCCAGTTGGCGGCGATGACATGCCGGGCACGATAGGCTGGCTGCGTGTGCGCCAGTTCATACGGACCGAAGTAGTCAGCGATGTCGTGCGCAACGGCGTCGAAGGGCGGCGGCGTCTCGGCGCAGCAGATGAATATCAGTCCCTCGACCACGCGCACGTGGCAGGTCCGTAGCCCATAGTCGGCGCGGTTGAAATCTTCCGGCATGTGACGCGCCTGCACCAGGGACCCATCAGTGGCGTAGACCCAGGCATGGTACGGGCAGACCAACCGCCGCGCCGTGCCGCGCTCCGTGAGACAGATGCGCGAGCCGCGATGGCGACAGACGTTGAACAGCGCGTTCACAGCGCCAGTCTCGCTGCGGATGAGAATGATCGACTCGCCGCCGATCTCATACAGCATGTAATCGCCCGCATTCGGAATGCTGCTCACATGGCCAGCGTAGAGCCAGTGGCGCATAAAGATCCGCTCCATGTCGATCTCGAAGATCACCGGGTCGGTGTAGAAAGCGCGGTCCAGTCCGTATCCCGGTCGCCTGCGCTCGATCAGAGTCTGGAGCCATGCCGGAGGTTCATATACCATCGCTGATCCTTTCGTCAATACGCCAGCGCCAGCGCCTGCCCGCTCTGCGCCGACTCATGCGCCGCCTCGATGATCCGCAGCACAGTGATCGCGTCGCCGATGGTGAAGCCGCTCTGACCCTCGCCGCGGATTGCGCGCACAAACGCCCGCATGAGCGCCAGACCCTCGGCGCCGTAGCCAGGAAGCTGCGCGAGCGGCATGGCGAAGGTGCGGGTCGGCGCGGCAATCCACTCCGGGCGGGTGCTGCGGATCGTGCAGGCGTTGGCGTCCATGTCCCAGCGCGCCCAACCTTCCGCACCGTACAACGCAACCCACAGTTCGCTCTCGCCGGGGGTCAGGAAACCGATATGGAGGCTGCCGATCAATCCGCCCTCGAACAACAGCGACACTGCCGCAACGTCTTCAACGTCAATCGCCTCGCCGCCGACATTGCCCTCGATTGCGGCGACGCGCACGACCTCCGCACCCGTGAGGTAGCGCATCAGGTCGAACCAGTGGCAACCGAGCCAGTTCAGGATGCCGCCGCCGCTGACCGCGCGCCGAAAACCCCAGTGCTCTGGACCGCGCAGACGCACGCTCGACGTCACAAAGCGCACCTCAACCGAGAACAGCCGTCCGAGCAACCCTTCCGCAACAGCGGCGCGGATCTGCTGCGCGATCGGATGGAAGCGCCACGAGTAGCCGGTCGACCAGACCAACCCGTGGCGCTCGACTGCGGCGGCAATCGGCAGAAGCTGATCAGACCGCGCCGCGCAGGGCTTCTCCAGCCATAGATGCACGCCTGCCTCGGCGGCCGGAAGCGCCAGACCCGGCATCTCGACGCCCGGCGCCGAGACTAGCAGCGCGTCCGGTCGCGTATGTGCAACCAGCGCCGCGACGCTTGGGAAGAACGGCACATCCTGGTGTTCTGGTCGCAGCGTTGGACGCACGACATCCGGCTGCGGATCGTAGAAACCAACCAGTTCGACCTCATCAGCCATAAGTCTGAGTGTCTCGCGATACATTGCTGCGTGAATTGCCGTCACGCCAGCCTGGGCAAATCGCAGTTTCGCCATCCCGGCGCTTCTCCTCAATGGATGGTGAGCCTGATCTCACGCGCCTCAGGCGGCAACGGCAGCGTCACCGGTCGCATGCCAGCCGCGCTGGACAGGTGAAACGCGACAATCGTTTCAAGCGCCGCGCGACCATCCTCGCCGGATGAAGCCGGTCGCGCGCCGGTTTCAATGCAGCGGATCAGCTCGCGGTAGCCCTCGCACTCGGCTTCGCCCGGCGCGTCGGGCGTCAATACTGGCAACTCGCGCCGCTCCAGCGGAAGCCAGGCCCTTGGAATGCTGCGAACATCCTCGTCCCGTGCGCGATAGTCGATCGTCCAGCCAACCTCGCACAGGGTGAGCCAGCCCTTCGTGCCGCAGAAGGTATAGGTGTACGGCAGCATCACGTCGCTCAGGCAGTCGAGCGCAAGCCGCACCCCATTCGAGTACGTGATAAACCCCAGCGCGCCCGGATCATCAGCCAGACGCTGGCGGTAGGCCGGATGGTCCTCGATGCGTGCGATGTCGATCCCGGGCACTAACCGTCCGACGACCTCGACCGGCTGACTGTCGATCATGAAGGCAATGGCATCGAAGAAGTGCGTCCCGTTCGAGCCTACACGACCGCTGGGCCAGTAGACGTAGCCGTGGGTGATCCGCCCGATGACGCCAGCGCGCAATGCTTCGCGCACCTGAAGGATCGGCGACATCCAGCGCCGCTGGTGACCCATCACCAGCACCGTCCCGGCTGCCGCGCAGTCAGTGATCATCTGGTCAGCGTCTGCCAGCGAGCAAGCCATCGGCTTTTCGCAGTAGATTCCGCGCACGCCCATGCGCGTCGCATCGCGCGTGATCGCCGCATGGTGCGGGCCGGTAGTGCCGAGTATGACAACGTCCGGACGCACCTCAGCCAGCATGCTGCGGTGGTCCGGGTAGCAGGCGACATCGCCCAGTTCGGAACGCGCCAGTTCCAGCCGCTCAGGCGCCAGGTCTGCGACAGCGACCAGTTGCGCCTCTGCCATGCCAGCAACGTAGCGACCGAGTTGGCGACCGCGCCCACCGCAGCCGACCAGTGCAAAGCGATAGGGTTGTGGGTCAGCAGTCATCGTTTCTCACCCCGGAAGGAAGCGCGCGAGCGCGGCTTCGTCTCCTGTAACGTCCGCAGACCCGAACCGGACAGGCTCTTAGAAGCCTGAGTGTCCCAGTGCCCAAAAACGATCCCACCCCCGATCTTTTGCTCTCGTCCATCGCATCCCCCTCACATCAGGCCGAATAGCCGTTTGGCGTTGCTGTACATGACACGCTCCTCCACATCCGGCGCGAGGCCAGCATCGTGGTAGGTTCCGAGCACAAACCCCGGGTGGAGCAAATCCTGGTCGGAGCCGTACAGCAACCGCCCGGCGCCGACGGCAGCGAGCGCATCTGGAATGACGCCGCGCACTGCGCGGCTGCTGCAGAACTCAAGGTAGACATTCGGGCACTCAGCGACGATTGCCCCCGTGCCGCGCGGCCCGCCGTGCGCGACGATGATTGGCAGTTGCGGGTGAGCGCGCGCCAGATCGCGGATGGCGTATTGCCAGCCTGGTCCGTCGTTATGAATCTTCACCGGACGACCGCGCTTCGCGATTTCGGCGAACAACGCGCGCATCGGCTCGCCGCCAGTGGGCTGCTGCGAGTACTCGCAGTGGATTTTGGCGCCAACGAAGCTTGGGTGCTGGTAGTAACGGTCCATCTCGGCACACGAGCGCTCGAGATAGTTCGCGTTGACCACCACGTAGCCGCAGAAACGCGGCGTATCCTCGATCAGCGCCCGTATCTCGGCGTTGCCAGCCTCCATGTCGTAGAAGATTCCAACCGACGAGGAAGCGATCATCGTTTCGATCCGGTAGTGGTCGCAGTCCGCCAGCGCGGTCGCCAACCCGGAGGCTCGGATCGGGAAGCGGTAACTGTCGGCGTGCAGGTGCGCGTGGACGTCGATGATCTTCCCGGTGTAATGACGCGCCCGCGCCGGTTCAACTGGCGCCGGGGGCGGGTCGAGCCGGAACAGCCGCTCGGCGTTGCCGTGCAGGATCAGCGCACGCTCCTCGTCGCTCAATGCAGCTCAGAAGACGACGTTCATGCTGGCTTGCGGTGTGTAGAGCGGTGCGCCGGAGCCGTACAGGATGCGCTCGACCGGGATCTCCTCAAGCAGCGTCTCGATCGCGTTTGGCATCGCCAGCCGCGCAGTGTCGAGGTAGATGTGCTCGTGCGCAGCGATCGCGTGGATCACTTCGGCAAGGACGTCGTAGCCCGGCTCGAGCAAAACTAGCGGCAGGCCCGCATCGCTGGCTGCCTTCACCAGCGCCGTCACCTGCCGGGTGTCGCCAGCCGGCGCCAGCAGCGGGAGTCCAAGACGAGCGAGTTCCCGCACAATGCGGCGGAAGGCGAACGAATCTGGCGACCAGTTCTGGCTCCATTCGCCGCAGAAAAAGCGCACCGCGCGGAAGCCGCCTTCGGCGATCGCCGCGACATCGTCCGCCAGTCCAACGCCGCGCAGTGGGTTAATCGTTGCGACCGGCACAAGCCGCGGGTCGTTGCCGCACATCGCAAGCGTCTCGCGATTGCCAGCGATATGGTCATCATAGGCGCCGCGCAACGAGAGTGTAAGCGCAGCGGCGACTCCAGCGGCGTCCATTACCCGGCGCAGCGTCGCCGGGCGGTAGTCGGTTTCGCCGCGCGGCAGCGTTCCAAACGCGGTGTTAATGTCGATCGCGTACATCAAGCGACTCCCTGCGGAGTGGGTTTCCGGCACATCCTGGACGGCTCGGTGCTGAACTCAGTCCAGATCAACGGCTGTCATCTCATCCAGCAGCGACTCGTTGCGCAGATAGCGCCCGAGGTTGGGCGGAGAACATCCAGACCTGCGGCAGAACGTTGCACTCTGGTCAACGTTCTGAACGTTGGCATACCTGCTGGAGACGCCGTACCGTGGACGTTGACGCGCCTGCCTGACTGTCGTATAATGCTGGTCAGACCATCAGACCGCTTCATTGTAACGAAAAAATGACTGTTTGTCAAGCACCGATCAGGAAGGAGCAGGCTATGAGCGAGGCCGCCGGACGACCTCCCAATCTTGGATACGCCCTGTACCAGGAAGCCCTTGAACGCATCCCCGGAGGGACGCAGTTGATCAGCCGCCGTCCGCAACTCTACGCGCCTGGACTGACGCCGCCCTACGTCAGTCGCGGCAAGGGCGCGCGTTTCTGGAACCTGGACGGCAATGCGTACCTCGACCTGATGATGTGCGTTGGCGCATCGATCCTCGGCTACGCTGACGACGCGGTTGACGCCGCAGTGACGGCGCAGATTCGCAACGGCACGGCGTTCAGCGTCAGCAGCCCGCTGGAAGTCGAACTGGCCCGCGAACTGGCAGCGGTCATTCCCTGCGCCGAGATGGTGCGCTACTGCAAAGGCGGCGGCGAAGCCAACGCGATCGCGGTGCGCATCGCACGCGGCGTCACCGGGCGTGACAAAGTCCTGTTCTGCGGCTACCACGGCTGGCACGACTGGTATCTGGCAGCCAACCTGGAGAGCGATGAGACGCTCGACTCACATTTGCTGCCAGGCATCCGGCCGCAGGGCGTGCCACAGGCGCTGGCAGGAACCGCGTTGCCATTCCGCTACAATGACCTTGCATCGCTCGAAGCGCAGCTTGAGCGCCACCGCGGGCAGATCGCGTGCATCATCATGGAGCCGGCGCGCGGCGCATCGCTCCCGGCG
>DAOTWI010000637.1:0-2295 GCA_034436075.1 Roseiflexus sp. | reverse complement strand
CGCCGTCGGGTCGCGGCGCGGTGCGGCGCTGGCGCTGGCGCTGCTGCTAGCAGTGTGGTCCGGGTATCTGGGGGCGGTCATCCTGGCAATGCCGTATGTCGGTCACGCCGACTACGCCGATAACGCGGTGGTGGCGCGCAATCTCCTCGCCGGGCGGGGATGGACGGTCGATTATGTGACGCAGTTCTACCGCCTCTACGATGGCGTCACGCGCCCGCAGGAAACCTGGCCCCTGCTGCAACCGGTATGGGTGGCGGCATCGTTTGCGCTCTTCGGCGTCAGCAACTGGGCGGCAAAGATTCCCAATCTCTTGTTTCTCCTCGTGCTGGCGCTGGCGGTCTACCGGGCTGGCGCACGCCTGTGGGACCGGCGCGTCGGGTTGGTTGCCGTGATGTTGCTGATCACCAGTCATCTCTATTTCAAACTGGTGATCTATGTGACGAATGATCTGGGGTTTGCGCTGTTTGCGTTTGGCGCGCTCATCCTGCTCTACCTCGCCTGGGGCGCGCCTGGCGCCGCTGCGCTCCAGGAACGCAGGCGTTTGGGGGGAATGTCGCAGCGACTGGCGTTGATGATCCTTTCCGGGGTGTTGACCGGTCTGATGCTCTTGCAGAAGCCGGGGAGCGGCGGCCTGATTGCGCTGGGCATGGGATTATGGTTCCTGTACGTGCGTTTCGACGCACTGCCGCGAACCCTGGCAGACCTGCGCGCGCGGCTGGCGCCTGTGGCGGCGTGGGGTGCAGTCGCATTCGTGCTGCTGGCGCCGTATCTGGCGCGGAATATGCTCACCTTCGGCGTGCCGTTCTATTCGACCGAGAGCAAGGATGCGTGGGTGCTGGAATACACGACGTGGGATCAGATCTATGCGGTGTATACCACCGAAGAAGGGTTGAGCACGCTTGGCGCTCCCGACCGCAGCTGGATTCTGCGCTGGGGCTTCGACCGCACGCTGGTGAAAATGGAGCGACAGGTGCGCGCATTGCGCGATTATCTGATCCCATCCTGGCAACGCGCTCCCTTCGGCTTCGGCGAGTGGTTTGGGCGCGCCGACAAGGATCGTCTACTGTTTGATGCAGGCGCCTGGCTGGCGCTCTTCGGCGCCATTGCTGCCATCGTGTCGCATCGTCGCCTGATGGCGCTGCTCGGCGCGGCGTTCGTGCCATACACGCTGTTCCTGATCATCTATTGGCACACAAATGAGGAGCGCTACTGGGTTGTGGCGATGCCATGGCTGGCGCTCTTCGCCGCTGCCGCGTTGTGGCGCATCTACGATCGGATCGCTGCGCTGTCCGATGGGCGCTGGACGCCGTTTGGCTTGCTGGCGGTTCTGGCGCTGATAGCGGCAATCGTGGCGCCGTCCTGGTCTCCAATTGCCGAGAAGGTGCGCGATGAACCGAACCTGTACCGCGCCGACCTCGACGCCTACGACTGGCTGAAGCGCACCACGCCGCCTGACGCCGTGGTGATGACGCGCAATCCGTGGCAACTCAACTGGCATAGCGAGCGACCGGCGCTCATGATCCCGTACACCACCGACCCGGAGACCTTGCTGCGTCTGGCGCGCCGCTACAACGTGCGCTACCTGGTGATCGACACCTTGCAGCGCCCGGAACCGGAAGTGCGCCGCCTGCTCGACGCGATGATCGCCGACCCGGTGTTGGGATTTCGTGAAGTGTATCGCACACCGGTGTATCGCGCCGATTTTCGTGGCGTGACGAAGGAAATGACCGCCATTGTGTACGAAGTTCCGCAGTGAGACGAGAGGCGTGAGACGAGAGGCGAGAGGCGAGAGGGGTTGAAGGTTGAAAGGTGCAGGTTGAAGGTGGGAAGCAGAGCCGTTGCAATGCAACGGCGCCACCGCGCCGCACCGCCGCCGTGTGCGCTGTGTGGCAACGTTGATGTCACACTCAGTTGCAGTGCAACGGCGCCACCGCGCCGCAACGTCGCCACGCGGGCGCGGGGGGAAACGCGACAAAGCAAAAGGTATTGTCTCTGCGCCCTCTGTGTCTTTGTGGTTAAGAATAATGTCCAGACATGAACATTCTCATGCTCACCTCGTCGTACCCGAAGTATGTCGGGGAAACGACAGCGCCATTCATTGAGTCCATCGCGGTCGCACTGGTACGGCGGCGGCACACGGTGCACGTTGTGGCGCCGTTTCACCCCGACGTGCGGCGCGCGCCGGTCGAGTATGGCGTGCAGTTGCACTTCTACCGCTATGCGCCGCACCGCGCGCTCAACGTCTACGGCTACGCCGAGTCGCTGCACGCTGATATCGGGCTGCGCCGCGCGGCG
>DAOTWI010000636.1:0-1915 GCA_034436075.1 Roseiflexus sp. | reverse complement strand
GCCCGGCGACTGAAGCCGCAGGCTACGGTTGCGAAGCCCGCCTGCGCGGGCTCTATCGGGCAATACCGGATTAATCTCTCAAACTCCATTGACCTGCAGGCTGCGGGATGCGAATCTCGCCTGCATTACACACATCAACCATCGTGGCGCAACGTGACATGGTACGCCAGGCGTCACCGAAGGCGTCGCTCCGAAGGCGGCAAGAGTGGAGGCTCTATCGGCAAATGCGCGCCAATGACACCTTGAAGTCATATACGACTCCTTGAAACAAACCATACCAGCACATCGCTTACACGTTCATCATACGCGCCAGACCTGCAGGCAACAGCAGCATCCCGATAACAGCGCATGCCAGCGCTCCGCCGACGGAAAACAGACCGTTGCGCGCCTGCACCACCGATGGCGCATCGTTCCAGCGCAAAAACAGAAAACTGATGATGATGGCAATGCAGGTCGTGATACCGTGGACAATGCTCGTCAGCGGGAAACCCGCGCCCAGCATGCCGAACCCGAACAGCACCGCCAACCCCAACCCTCCCTGCACCGTCATTGCGCCAGCGAAGCCCGCCAGCGCCACGCGGTCGAGGACCTCATGCGATCCGTTGCGCGCCCACACCCATCCGCAGCGCACCATAGCGATCAACGCCAGCGCCAGCAGGACCCAGCGACCCATCGAATGCCAGGCGTATGCCAGCGGAACCAGTTCACGAAGCATGGCATGTCCTTTCGTCAGGTATGATCATCCGTCCTGAAAAACTGCCGTTCGATGGAAGTCATCTCGTATTCATAGAGCGCATCGGCGCCGGCGCCAAACGGGGGCAGGCTCCCGGCGATTTCGAGTGATACCAGTCCGTGCACCCGCGCCCAGATCAGCAGCGCCACCGAGAGCGACAACACATCGGCGTCGCCGCCGAATCGTTTCCATTCATCGAGCGCCGCCTCATATCCGGGTTTGATCGGCGGGAACGAGTCTGCCCGTAGCGTTCCTACACGACGCGCCGCTTCCACCACGCCAACCAGCACGCCAAACGCCCGCACCGCAGATGGAAAGACCCGATCCATCGGCGCAACATAACCAGGAACCGGCGCGCCGAAGATCAGCTGGTAGCGCTGCGGATGCGCCAGCGCCCACTGGCGGTACGCATGCCCGATGGCGTGCAGCCGCCCGATGATGTCGTCTTCCGCGAAAGCGTCGCGCGCGGCGATCTGTGCATCGCCAAAAGAGGTGTAGGCGTCGATGATCAACGCCGTCACCAGCGCATCGCGGTCGGGGTAGTAGTTGTAGATCGCGGGCGCAGTAATCCCCAGGGCGCGCGCAATGGCGCGCAGGCTCAGAGCGGGAGCGCCATATTTGGCGATGTATTGCAAGGCGGTCTCTTTGATCGCCTCCTGCAGGTTGATGCTGCGCTCGTCTTTGCGTGGTCGCGGTGACATAGGCTTCCAGAAAACCAGGCGAAGTACATTTACAGTGTAAATATACGACGTTTATTTTCGCTTGTCAAGAGCACAGTTGCGATCTCTGTGGTACACTTCGAGGCGGGGGAAGTTCAGATGAGCAATGCAGCAAAACGAGGGGCCATCGCCGGTCTGATCACCGGCATCCTTGTGCTTGGAGGCGTCCTGGCGGTTGCTTTGCAGTGCCTCCCGCTGCGCATTGCTCCGCCTGCCATGCCCGGACCCTGGTATTGCGCCGATCCTGTCTATGGCGCCATCGGTTATCTCGCGTTTCCGGTGAATCTCCTCACCAACGACCTGGCCACGGCCATTCCGCTCGCTCCACTCTCCTTGATCACGTATGTGCTGATTGGAATGGCAATCGGGGCGCTGGCAGGAAAGGCGCGGTCAAGGTAGAGGCAAGAGCCAAGAGGTTGAAGGTTTCAGGTGCAAAGGTTACAGGTAGGGGCGCGCCGCTGGC
>DAOTWI010000635.1:0-7162 GCA_034436075.1 Roseiflexus sp. | reverse complement strand
CGGGTCTGCTCTCTGTTGCCGTCTTGCGTCACGCAGGCGTTGCCGCCCACGCGCCCCCGCTTGCTGTTTCGCGGGGCGACGTTCCGCCTTGCGGCGGGCGGGGAGTCGGGAAGTTCCTCTGGAGGGTCGCTCCAGCGGCGGCGCGTTGCCGACATATGCTCCGTACCTATTGTAGCACACAGTGCAAGCGTATGGGGAACAAATGAGCGTATCGAGGCGCGGTTATGATTCATCAGGACGTTGCCTGCTGCGCCTGAGCCGAGTGCGATTCGTTGACCCATCCGCACCTTGCCCGCCAGGAGGAACGGTAATGAATTTGCCACATCCCCATGGTACAATTAAGGAAATGTAAGCAATCGCGTCATCTGGCATCCATGCCCCGCCCATCACCCCGTGACATGAACGAATCAAACGAATTAGAAGATCTCAAGGCTGAGAACGACGCCCTGAAAGCTCGCATACGCGAACTCGAACGGCGTCTGGCGAAAGCGCATGCCGCACGCTCTCCCCTTACGACCGCCGCAAAAGATGACGACTACGCCGTCGCCTTCCACCAGACGGCGCTGGCAATCATGAACCGGCTTGACCTCAATGATGCGCTGGAGGCGATCGTTGAGCACGATGCACGCCTGGCAGGCACAAAACACGGTTTCCTTCACCTGCGCAGGCCGGATGCCGACGTGATGGAAATGAAGGTGACCGTCGGGGGATTTGCGCCGAATCGGGGTTGTGAAATTGCGCCCGGCGAAGGGCTTTCCGGACGTGTCTGGCAATCCGGCGAACCGATGATGGTGGAAAACTACCGGGCGTGGGAGGGGCGCATCGAGCGGCTGGACATGACCGATTTCGGCGCGATCATTGCCGTGCCGCTCAAGACATGTACAACGGTTATTGGAGTTTTGGGCATTGCCTACGATGAGCCAGATAACGTTGATTTCGATTCAATTGTGGCATTGTTAACTCGCTTTGCTGATCTGGCAGCTATCGCTATTGATAATGCACATTTGTACACCAATGCACAGAAAGAACTGGCGGAGCGACGCCGCATCGAATCGGAGCTACAGGCCCATACACAGCACCTGCGCGATCTGTACACCGTTGCGCACCAGCAGTCGCAGGAGTTGCATCTGTTGGGAAAGGTGCGTGCAGCGCTGGCGCGTGAGATCGATCTTCCTGCCATCTTTCGCACGGTGGTCGAGTCGATTGCCAGCACATTTGGGTACACCCAGGTGTGTCTCTATTTGCGTGAAAACGATGAGTTGATACTTCAGCATCAGGTTGGATATCCCTTTATCTGGGAGCGGATTCCGGTTGGCGAGGGCAGCATCAGTCGTGTGATCCTGAGCGAACGCCCGACGCTGATAGCCGATGTGAGCGCCGATCCCGACTTTCTTGGCGCGATCGACGGGGTGGTTTCCCAGGTATGCGTGCCGCTCCGCGATAACGGATCGGTGATCGGCGCGCTCAACATCGAAAGCTGCAACGGCGTTGTCCTTACTGAAGATGATCTACGTTTGATGACTGAATTGGCTGACCACATTAACGTCGCTATCGAGCGCGCCCGGCTCTACGAACGGTTGCGGCGGCATGTGCAACAACTCGATGCGCTCTACCGCATCATGGGTGATATTACCGGCAACCTGCATCTTGATGACATGCTGCGCACAATCGTCGAGCGCATGATTGCGCTGATCCGCGCAACGCGCGGCGCCCTGGCGTTGTATGATGCTCAGCGCAACGATTTGCTCGTGCATCTGAGCGTTAATATGGACTATGACTATGCTGGGGTGCGTCTGGCATTAGGAGAGGGAGCGATGGGCAAAGCAGCGCTCAACCGCCAGCCGGTCGTTGTCTACGACTACCGATCATGGAATGAGCGATCCGTACAATGTGAAGATGAGCCAACAGCGAATGTGCTGGCGGTTCCGTTGCTGGCAGGCGGTGAACTGATCGGTGCGATGAGCGCAGGCGATAACAATCTGAAGCGAACCTTCACCGACGATGATATTCGCCTGCTCAGCATGTTTGCTCAACAGGCGACGATTGCAATCAAAAATGCGCGGTTATTTGCTGAAGTGCAGCACCTGGCGATCATCGACCCGCTGATGGGCATCTACAACCGGCGCTACTTCCTGGTTGCAGCACGGCGCGAATTCGAACGCGCCCGGCGACATCGGCGCCCGCTGGCGGTGATCATTGCCGATCTCGATGATTTCAAACAGATCAACGATGTCTATGGGCATCCGATTGGCGACCGGGTGCTGCAAACGGTCAGCCATGTGTTTCAGCGTGAATTGCGTTCGGGCGATCTGCTTGCGCGCTATGGCGGCGAGGAAATCATCGCCTTATTGCCAGAGACCGACCAGGAAGGCGCTGTGCGGGTCATCGATCGTTTGCGCCTGATGCTGGCGCAGGCTGTCGTCGCCACGAACCAGGGCGCAGTGAATGTGACCGCCAGTTTTGGCATCGCCGTTTTCACCGATCCCTACGATACGCCAGATGTCGAGACATTGATCGAACACGCGGATCAGGCGTTGCTCCGGGCGAAGGGGGCAGGCAAAAATTGCGTCGAGATCTGGAACGAACGGAACTGCGTCGTTCGTGATCGGTCTGCGTGAGCGCGTGGTCAAACAATGCTCGCACTGCGCCGTGCATGAATGTCACGTCACATCCGGTTCCTGGCGAGTCCCCATTCGCCATGTCGCCCGGCGGCTGAAGCCGCGGGCTACGGGTGCGAAGCCCGCCTGCGCGGGCTGAACCGGGCAATACCGGATAAAGCTGTAGACCTCAAGGGGCATCTGATCTTGCTGGTTCGAGCCGCACCAGCACCTGTTGTTCAATCAGCACGCCCTCACCTGTCGTCACCCGCAGACGCAGCGTGTATTCCCCCGGCATATCCTCACCCGTCTGCCAGATGCCCAGAATGCCGTCGCGAATCGCTTCGCCGCGCGCAATGGTGCGCCAACCGGCGTCAGGGGCTCGCCCGGCGGCAATATCGAGCGCATAGACGCCAAGCGCCGCGCCGCGCACATACACCAGCGGTCCACGCACGGTCGTATTGGTGACAGGTTGGGTGATCTGCGCAATGCTGCCGCCTTCCCGTCCGGCGGTTGCTGCCGGCGGCGGGCAGTACTGTTGTGGCGGTTGCGGGATGCCGTTCGACTCCGCCCAGGCACGGAATGCTGGCGGATACACGACGAATGTCGCCTGACGGACGCGCTCCAGCGGCGTGTATGACGCCGCCAGGCATCGCCCATCATCGGAGACGCCGACGGTCACGAGGGTCACATCGCTGGTGCGCGGCTCAGTTCCTGCCACGAATCGCTCGTTGATCGGCCGAGGGCAATGGTCGCCAGCGAGCGCACCGGTGTCGGCGCAGATCGAGACTTCCCGGATGCCGTCGGGCGGCTCGAATGCCAGAATGGGGCGCCCTTCGTGGTACCGCTCCATGATTGCGCGCCAGATGACGCCAGCGCCATTCGATCCGGCGACTTCCTGCATCGGTGTGTTGTCATTGTTGCCAACCCAGACTCCCACGGTGATGTCGGGCGTGTAGCCGACCGTCCAGGAGTCGCGCCACTCGTTGCTGGTGCCGGTCTTTACCGCGGCCGGTCGTCCATCGGGGAGTTCCATCACATTGTTGCGCCCGAACATAAAGCGGCGCGCTGCGTTGTCGCTGAGCATGTCGGTGATCAGGTAAGCGATCTGCTCGCCGCGATCGCCCAGCGCCTGGCGACCGGGGGCGTCGCTGGCGATTTCGAGCGTCTCGCCGCGCGCATTGGTGACTTTCAGGATAGCAACCGGCGGACGATAACGTCCGCCGTTGCGAAAGGTATTGTAGACCGTCGTCAGGTCGAGCAGGCGCACTTCGCCAGCGCCGAGCGCCAGCGGCAAGCCGTACCGTTGCGGATCGTTCAGCGTGGTGACGCCCATCCGGTGGGCAAGCGACACGAACGCCTCGATACCGACATATTCGAGCGTGCGCACCGCCGGAATGTTGAGCGAGTTCGCCAGCGCCATGCGTAAGCGTTGTGGACCGTGGAAGGCGTTGTCATAGTTGCGCGGGGTGTAGACGGTTCCATCACCCGCTGGGTAGGTGACCGGCGTATCCCAGATGATGGTCGCAGGCGTCCATCCGCGCTGAAGGGCAGCGGCATAGACGACAGGCTTCAGCGCAGAGCCGGGCTGGCGCGGCGCGAGGGTCACGTTGACCTGCCCATCGATCGTCGGGTCGTTGTAGTCGATGCTGCCGACCATGGCGATAATCTGCGCATCGGGAGTGAGCATGACGACCCCAGCATTCGTGGCGCCACGCTCACGCAGCGGCGTATACCCTGGTCCCCCTTCACGGATCCACTGCCGCGCGATGCGTTCGGCTTCCGCCTGCCACAACGGGTCGAGCGTCGTCACCACCCGCAACCCGCCGCGATAGAGCGTTTCCGGTCCATATCGTTCTTCGAGCAGCCGCAGTACGTAGAACACAAAGTGCGGCGCGGTCATGACGGTTTCGGTGGATGCAAAGCGGAGCGGCTCATCGAAGATCGCCTGCGCCTCGGATTCGGTCAGGTAGCCGGATTTGACCATTAGATCGAGGGTAATGCGCTGCCGTTGTTTTGCACCCTCCAGATTATTCAGCGGATTGAGCGTCGTTGGTGATTGAGGCAGACCGGCGAGCAGCGTGGCTTCGCCCGGAGACAATTCCCATACGTGCTTACCGAAGTAGGACTGCGCCGCCGCCTCGACGCCGTATGCCCGGTTGCCGTAGTAGACTTCATTGAGATAGATGCCGAGAATCTGTTCCTTACTGTAGCGCCGCGACACCTCGATTGCCAGGATGGCTTCGCGCAGTTTGCGATCAAGGGAGAGAGCGTCGCGCTCGTCGGGCGACAGGAGCACATTGCGCACCAGCTGCTGCGTGATCGTCGAGCCGCCGCTGACGACGTCGCCTGCCTGATAGTTGAGGAACAGCGCACGCAGGATGCCCCGCAGATCAACGCCGGGATTCTCCCAGAACCCCGCATCTTCGACAGCAACGGTCGCATCGATCAGGACACGCGGAATGCGCTCGAAGGGGACGACCGTTCGCCTGCCGCCCAGGGGATCGACCAGTTCGTAGAGCGCCGTTCCATCACGCGCATAGATGTAGCCGGTCTCCGCCGGACGGTGCCGCCCGATCTGCGCCGGATCGGGGAGATCGCGGCTGTAGTGGCGGTACACGATGATAATCGCGGTCGCTGCCAGAATGACGCCCACAATCGTCAATTTGACGAACGCCAGCAACAGGCGCCAGAGGAAGCGGAGTCGCCGTGTATGTCTTCCCCGATGACCGGGTGTGTCTGGCGTTGTGCTATTCTTATGGCGCATAGGGTTAGAGGTTAGAGGTTAGAAGTTAGGGGTTACAGGTTACAGGTTACAGGTTACAGGTTACAGGTTACAGGTTAGGGACTAACCTTCCACCTTTGCACCTTCCACCTTTGCACCTGCCACCTTCATACCTGCCACCTTCATACCTGCCACCTTCGCACCTGCCACCTTTGCACCTGCCACCTTCGCACCTGCCACCTTCGCACCTTCCGCCTTCCATCTTCTCACTTCCCTGCCTTCCCACGTTCAACGTGCACCATGCAACGTTCAGCGGTTATCGTCCAGCCACGCGATCCACTCCTGTTCCAGCGTCGCCAGGTCTTTGCCGTAGATCGCCAGGTAATTCGCCGAACCGGGCGCGCCGCCGCCAGTGACATACAGGGCATCGAGTCGTTCACGCCCGTACTGGTCGATGAGAAACTCGACAAAACTGGCCCACTGGTAATAGAGGGCATTCATGACCGCAACTCCACGCCCGGCATAGTGCGTGGCGAGCGGGTAGAACACCCCATTCGCGCGCTGTATGCGGACATAGCCGCGAAAATTGGGCTGACCGCCAAGCCAGTAGCGCCCTGCGCCCCAGGTCGCCAATCCTTCGGAGAGGATCAGATCGGCGCTGAGGTGGCGCGGACCGTACCGGTCGTGTTGCAATTGATGGACATACTCGTGCGCCAGAATGGCAACCGCTCGCCCGCGATCAATGCCATTGCACGTGAACACCCGGACGCTGCGGATGTCGGTGTAGGCGACTCCGCTCAATGCGCATCCGGCATCCTGAACGAACGCAACGGTCAGCGGGCTTGTCAGAGAACTGCCGAAACGCGCCGCGACATACTCGTAGGCGCGGCGCGACTCATCATCGAGTTGGGCGCGTTCCGCTGCATAGAGTCCATCACTCATCGTAATCGTCAGCAACGACGAGTCGGCGACCGGCGCGACAACCGCGCCAATCGTCGGAACCGCCTGGCTGCCCTGGTTCCAGCGCGACAGCACCGTTGATTGCGGCTGGCTGGATATGAACAGGACGACGCTGGCAACGATTGCGATCAGTGTAATCTGATTGATCGAAAGCGAGGGAGGGTTCATAGCACCGCATATTGTAGCACGGTCTGGTCAATCCTGTCTGTCATATGCGCTATAATGCAAACAGATGCTCTCACGACCATTCACATCGACCGAACGATGCCAGAGTTACCCGAAGTTCAACACGCTGCTGATAGCCTGGGGATGCAGATCACAGGCGCGCGCATTGTGTGCGTCGAGCGGCTCGACTGGCCCCGCATGGTGGAGACGCCGGCGCCCGATGAGTTTATCGCGCTGCTCGCCGGGCGTCAGGTGCGCGGATGGGGGCGTCGCGCCAAGTGGATTCTCCTCGCTCTCGACAACGGCTGGACGCTGGCGCTGCACCTGCGCATGTCTGGCAGCCTGACGGTTCACCCTGCCGATGCCGAACCGGATAAACACACGCATCTGGCGCTGCGCCTGGAGGATGGACGCCAGATGTTCTTCCGCGACCCGCGCAAGTTCGGGCGGGCGCGGCTGCTGGATGCTGCCGGTCTCGCTGCGCTGAACGCGGCGCATGGCGTGGAGCCGCTTTCGGACGCATTCACCGTCGAGTATCTGGCGGAATTGTTGTACAACCGCAAACGCGCCATCAAGCCCCTGCTCCTCGACCAATCGGTGATTGCGGGGATTGGAAACATCTACGCCGACGAGGCGCTCTGGCGCGCCCGCATCCATCCGCTCCGCGCGGCAGCCGACCTGAACGCCGATGAAGTGGCCGCGCTCCACGACGGCA
>DAOTWI010000634.1:0-5573 GCA_034436075.1 Roseiflexus sp. | reverse complement strand
GCCCGACGCGCCGCAGCGCGCTGTGCGACGACGCGGGGCGGCATCTTGGGCAGGCGGCGCATGGTGGATGCCACCAGGTCAATCGTTGGTTCGTGGCGCTCGAGCGCACCGTTGCGCACCAGCACATCGCGCAGTGGATCATCATCATGGTCAATCGAAGCCATACCGTCCCTGCTCACATTTACAATGTCATTTCTTCCTGCGCCACACCCTCGGCGCGAAGTGCATCGGCAAGCATGCGACGCGCACGGTGCAATCGGGTTTTGATCGTGCTTTCTGGCACTCCCAGCGCCTGAACGATCTCTTCATACGAGAGATCGTGCCAGTAGCGCAGGACGGCAACCTCACGATAGGCGGGAGGCAGGCGCAGGAGCGCCCGCTGAACCGCATCGCGTTCCTCGCGTTCAATGGCGCTGCGTTCCGGTCCTTTCGCCGGACTGGGGATCGCCAGCACTGTGTCGTCCAGCGTCAACCATGCGAAGCGCCGCCGCCGCAATCGGTCAATACAATAGTTTGAACCAATGGACAACAACCATGTCGAAAACCTTCGCTCCGGATCGAACCGCGCCAGGTTCGTATAGACTTTCAGGAATATCTCCTGGCTGGCATCTTCCGCCTCGTGCGCATTCCCCAGCATACGGTACGCCAGATTGAAGACAGCGCCAGCATAGCGTTCCATCAGTTGCGCGAAGGCGGCGTGATCTCCAGCGATGGAGCGTGTGATGAGAACGGTTTCTTCAGAATGCTCCACCATGCGCCTTTACCATTCTGAAAGAAGTACGCACCTGCACCGTACAAGGTTTCACCTGCTCGTGCACCGGCAGAGCACCTGCGTTTGCAATACGGACATCTATCGTATACCATGAGCGGAGCCGCTCGTCGGGCATGGCGCGATGAATGCTGGCGAGTGAGGCGTGAGATGCCGCAGACCAGGCGGCGCTGCAAGGGAGGTCGAAGGGTGGCAGCGACATATAATCGTGACCAGATTCGCGCCGCATTGGCGCTCACAGACCCGGCGATCAGTTCGTTTCTCGATCTGCACACCGGGAACGTCGTTTCCATAACCGAAGGCGATCAGAGCCAGACGAACCAGGAACTCAGCGCGCTTATCATGGAAAGCTACGGCGACCGGTTTCGCTATATTCCGGGCGGGAACCCGGCTGCCGACGACGCTGCCGTGAGCGCCTGGCTCGAAAATGAAGGGCTGGCATAAACCAATCCACCCGGCTGGAGCAGCGAAGAGCGGAAGGCGCCTGTCTTCGCTGCTCCGTCCACACTGCTTTATGCGTCGTTCAATGCTGCGACGCCAGGCAGAACACGCCCTTCCAGCAGTTCCAGCGAGGCGCCGCCGCCAGTCGAGATGTGGCGGATCTTGTCGGCGAGCCCCATCTGTTCCACTGCCGCAACCGAGTCGCCGCCGCCGATAATCGTCATTCCCGCACAATTCGCCATTGCCTGCGCAATAGCGCGGGTTCCTTCGGCGAATGGCGCCAGTTCGAACACCCCCATCGGTCCGTTCCAGATGACGGTTTGCGCTCCGGTGATGACCTCCGTGTAGGCGCGGATCGTTTCATGACCGATATCGAGTGCGCGCCAGCCGGGCGGGATTTCGCCAACCGGCACAATCTTGCGGTTGGCATCGGCGCTGAAGGCGTCGGCGATCACCACGTCGGTTGGCAGCATGAAGCGCACCCCGCGGCTCGCCGCTTTTTCCAGCAAGTCTCTGGCGGTTGGAACCGAATCCGGCTCAACCAGCGAGTCGCCCATCTCATATCCCTGGGCGAGCAGGAAGGTATTGGCCATGCCGCCGCCGATCAGCAGCGCATCGACTTTGCCGAGCAGGTTCTCGATCACGCCGATCTTGTCGCTGATCTTGGCGCCGCCGATGATCGTGACAAACGGACGGGCCGGGTTTTCCAGCGCACCCTGGAGCGCGGCGAGCTCGGCTTCCATCAGAAACCCGGCGACAGCGGGGAGGAATCGCGCCACCCCTTCGGTCGAGGCGTGGGCGCGGTGCGCCGAACCAAAGGCGTCATTGACGTAGACATCGCCAAGCTTCGCCAGTTCGCGCGCCATGCTTTCGTCGTTGGCTTCTTCGCGCGCGTCGAAGCGAGTGTTTTCGAGCACCAGCACCTCGCCGGGCTTGAGGTCGTGCGCAGCCGCCTCCGCCGCGGGACCGGTGGTCGCCTGCGTGCCTTTGACCGCCTTCGCCTCGGGGAGCAGTTCTGCCAGCCGCGCCACGACCGGCGCCAGGCGCATGCTTTCGACGACTTTGTTCTTCGGTCGCCCCAGGTGCGACATGAGAATGACCGCCGCGCCATGCTCCAGCAGATAGCGGATGGTCGGAAGCGCAGCGCGGATGCGGGTATCATCAGTGATCTGCCCATTCTCCAGCGGCACGTTGAAATCAACGCGAACAAGGGCGCGTTTGCCGCTCCAATCGATGTCGCGGATCGTCTTTTTTGCCATGGCTCTTCTCCTTCTCGTCAATCAGACGCTTCAGGGTGCAGCGCTATTGTAGCATAGCGCGTTGCAAGGTTTGCGCGGCGCCTCGCACCAGAGAAGCCTGACGCGGTGGCGCGTTTTCTGGCTTCGCCAGAGCCTGCGGGAGTGTGGCGCTCCCGATGAAGCTGGTGTGAGGCGGCGGCAAAGCCGCCGCCCCACACCACAGAAGAAGAACGGAGTTGCCGCTTTCCGCAGCCACAGGTATAATCCTCTCAGTAGAATTGTGCACCAATGCGGGAGAAAACGTATGCGGCTTCAAGGGCGAGTTGCCATCGTGATCGGGGCGTCGAGCGGTGTGGGGTATGAAACGGCTCGTGTGCTGGCGCGGGAGGGAGTGACGGTCGTTGCTGCGGCGCGGCGCCGGGAGCGGCTCGAGACGCTGGTTGCGGAGATTGCCGGCGAAGGGGGCAAAGCGATCGCCATTCCCACGGATGTGACCAATTCAGAACAGGTTGATCGATTGGTCGAAAGCGCGATCAATTTGTTCGGACGGATCGATATTCTGGTAAACTCGGCGGGTGTGACGCACAAAATTGCGCCGCTCGAGCAGTTCAGCAACGATGATTTTCGCCTCGTTATCGAAACGAACCTGCACGGCACATTCTATGCGGCGCGCGCTGTTATTCCACATATGAAGCGGCAGCGCTCCGGTACGATCATCAACATCGCGTCGCGCGTCGGTAAAGTCGGCGTTGCTAACATTGCGCCGTTCTGCGCCGCCAAATTCGCGCTCGACGGTCTCAGTCAGGCGCTTGGCGCGGAATTGCGCCCGTACAACGTGTTTGTGACGACGATCTTCCCCGGTTTGATCAATACCGAACTGGAACCGCTCAACCCTGGCGAGGAGTTCCGTCGCCGCCTGATGACGGCCGTTGATGTGGCGGAAGTCATTCTGTGGGTCTGCACGCTTCCGCCAACGGTGCGCGTCGATGAACTGCCGATTATGCCGCGACAGATCGACATGTAGCCGCTTACGCGCCATAGGCGTTGCGGATGGCGGTTGAGGAGAGATCGACGCGAAACAGGCGCTCGGGCAATTCACGGAAGAGCGGGCGCAGCGAGGCGGGTAGGTCGATGTCCGACAGGGTGCGGAAGACGCCTTCCTTGACGCGCCCGGCGACCAGGAATGAGCATCCCTGTGCGGCAATGGACGCGAAGGCGGCGTCGCGCCCGGCTTCGCCGTCGTAGTAGCGCGGGTCAATAATCCGAATGGCGGTGTCGTATCCGATCACGAACGTGCATCCCGGAAAGAGTTTCGCTTTTTGCACGAAGAGCGGCGCACGACTCAGCACGACCGGGTAGCGCCCGCGAAACTGGTCGAGACGGCGTTCCAGTTCGGCGTACCCCAGCGGCGGCTTGTCGGCATTCAGCACGGGAAGTTCAAACGCAACCGGCGCACCGAGCAGGGTCGCAGCCGCCTGCGCCAGTTGCTCGTGCCCTGCGTGGAGTGGGTTGAACGAACCGGACAGCAGTGCGACCGGCGGGGCGTCTTCCAGATGGATGCGCCCGTCTTTGCCGACAGAGACGCGCTCAATGTCTCCCCGCAAGAGGAGGGTTAGCGGATCGGGGTGCATCTCTTCGCGCACCTCCAGGATTTCAGAGGGTTCCAGCGCAAGATCAGGCGCTGTGACGCCACAAGCGATAGCGATTGCGCGTATAATCAGCAGGCTAATCAGATGTTCCTCGCCAGCGCGGTCGCGTGCGCCTTTGGCGAGGGTCAGGTCAATGGTGCGCACTGTCGCGCCATCGTAGACGGCAATGGAACATCTGTGCGATCCGCGTTTGGCGCGGTCGGTAGCAATTGTCGCGGTGCAGGCAACTCCGAGACAGGCGGCATCGCCGTCGGTCAGGCGCATGGCGCGGCGGTAGGCGCTTTCAGCCATGATGCGCGCTGTGCCGGAGGAGACGAACTTTTCCGGCATCTGGCCGATCAGATCGGCGAGCGACGCTGCTGCGTAGCGGTCGGTCGCCTCCAGCACGGTGCGCGATGATCCGGGAACGCTGTGCAGCCAGTAGAGCGCCAGGCTGCCTGCACCTGCAAACTCGAACACCAGCCGGTGCGGTGTGTTGTGAATCGCGGCAATCGTTTCCTTTGGCGCCATGGTCATATTTTCAGTGTACCATAACTCGGAGGAGTTCTGCGGTCGTAGCGTGTCCAGTGCACGCCAGTCCGTCGAGAGCGATCTGATTGTGATCGTTGGGGCGCCTGAACCCGGCGGTTACCACTGAAAGGTGAGACGCAATGCAATGAATGGACGTTCTTCGCTTACCCGTTTCGCCTGGCTCTCGATTGCGGCAGCAATCGTCACGATTGCGCTGAAAGCGGGCGCCTACCTTGTGACTGGTTCGGTCGGTTTGTTGTCGGATGCGCTGGAGTCGCTGGTCAATCTGGCAGCGGCCGTCATTGCTCTGGTTGCGTTGACGATTGCCGCGCAACCGCCCGATGAGGATCATACCTATGGTCACGAGAAAGCAGAATACTTTTCCAGCGGCGTCGAAGGGGCGCTGATCCTGATTGCTGCGTTGAGTATTGCGTTTGCGGCGGTGCAGCGCATCCTGCACCCGCAACCGATTGAGCAGCCTGGTCTGGGTCTGACGATCGCCGTTGTCGCGTCGTTGGTGAACCTGGGAGTGGCGCAGATTCTGCTGCGCGCTGGCCGGCGCTATGAGTCGATCACGCTCGAAGCTGACGCTCACCACCTGATGACCGATGTCTACACCTCGGCTGGCGTGATCCTTGGCGTGGCGCTGGTCAGTCTGACGGAGTGGTATCTCCTTGACCCGCTGATCGCGCTGGCGGTCGCCGGGCATATTGTCTGGTCAGGCATACAGTTGTTGCGTCGTTCGGTTGCGGGGTTGATGGATACGGCGCTGCCTGCGGCGGAACGTGAGGTGCTCGATGCGACGCTGGCGACGTTCCGCGATGAAGGGATCGTGTTTCACGCCCTGCGCACGCGGCGGTCGGGGGCGCGGCGCTTTGTGTCGTTCCATGTGCTGGTGCCGGGAACGTGGAGCGTCCGCCGTGGGCACACGCTGCTCGAGCGCGTCGAGCGCGATGTGCGCCGGGC
>DAOTWI010000633.1:0-3263 GCA_034436075.1 Roseiflexus sp. | reverse complement strand
GCGGTAGAGCCGTAGCGATGCTACGGCTCTACCGCGGCGGTAACATAATGTTCCGCCAACACTGCTACGCCGGCGACGCAACCTCCCCCTTCACCACAATGGCATCGTGGAGGACGTGGAATTCGTTTTCAAACGCTGCCGTGATGCTCTCTGGATCGGGAACCAGCCCGGCGTCGGTGATCACGCCGAGCGTCACCTGATTGCAGTAACTCATAATGCTGACGCCCATCCCCAACCGGCCGGACTGCGGCACCCAGAACATGATGTTCTTGATGCGGTTGCCCGCCAGATACAGTTGCTCCGTCGGACCGCGCACATTCGTCATCACCGCAGTCGCCTTGCTGCCGAACAGGTTGACCGCCTGTTCCTCCACCTGCGCCGGCGTGCGCCCGAAGAAGTTGAGCAGACCGTAAAACACATACGCCTCAGGGGACCGTTTGAGCGCCTCCATCCGCTGCTTGACCTCAGCAAGACGCATCACCGGGCTCGGCGTGCCCAGCGGCAGCGCAAGGAACACCAGCCCAAACTCATTCCCCAGGTCGTGGGCGCGGGACGGCGGGCGCAGATCGACCGGGATGACGGCGCGAATCTCCAACCCATCGACGCTCGCGCCGCGATCAACGAGGTAGGTGCGCAGCGCCCCGGCCACTGCCGCTAGCAACACATCATTCACCTTCGCGCCCGCCGTCTTCCCAATCTGCTTCACCTGTTCCAGCGGCGTCGGCGACGACCAGGCGACCCGTTTCTGCACCCCTAGCGGACCTTTGAACAGCGTTTTCGTTTCGGGCGGTAGCAGCAACACGCGGCTCAACGCCATCGCCCCGCTGGCCGCCTGCGCTGGCAGATCGAGGAGATGTTCAGGATGCCGCAGGAATTCCATCCCTTCGTGCACCAGTTCGTCAGCCAGTTTGATCGAACCTTCAATTGTTGATACGATGGGTTCCAGCAGGGGACCGAGGTTGTGATTGGACTGCGGCTTTGGGAGTTCGATCGGTGCATCCGGCGTCTTATCCATCAAACGATGCATGACCGTGTTCATTGCGACGCCATCGCCGATGCAATGGTGGAATCGCATAACTACCGCTGAACCGCCAAGCACATTCTCGACCAGGTGCACCTGCCAGAGGGGTTTGGTGTAATCAAGCGGCGTGCTCGCCAGGTCGCCAAGGAACTCCTGGAGCGTCGTCATATCGCCGGGCGATGGCAGCGCCACTCGATGGATGTGGGCGCGGATCGAGAAGTGAGGATCAGGCTCCCAGCGGGGAGCGCTGAATGAACCACGGTGATCCGTTACACGCATGCGGAATCGATCAAATGACAACAAGCGCGACTCGAATGTCTTGTAACAGCGCTCAACATCAATCGTTCCGTCGAGCAGCGCCACGCCCGTCACCATCATCAGATTGGTCGGGTCGTCCATATGCAACCAGGCGCTGTCAACGGCGCCGAGAGGATGGGAATCCTGAGCCATCGTCCGCCCTCCGTTATTCACCAGAACCGCTTCGGTGCGTTGATCGTACACGACCGCCGGTAGCAGCAGAGGTGAGAAGTTGCCACAGAGCGATAAAACTTGACCATTCTTGAATAGTGCTCAGTCTCAAAGGAGAGTCTATGAACGAGTCAGACCGTCTCTATCACATTGGGTTCGGGCGCAGCGACCTGGGCGACGACCCGCCGCGCATCGCGCTGTTGAGCGGCGACCCGGAGCGCGCTCGCCTGATCGCGCAGACGGCGCTCCGCGATGCGCGTATTCTTTCGGAGAATCGCGGGTTGTACAGTTATGCTGGAACGCTGCCGAACGGCGCGCCAGTTCTTTCGGCGACCAGCGGCATGGGTGCGCCATCGCTCAGCATTGTGGTGAATGAACTCGTGCAGGTCGGCGTTCGCACCATCATCCGCGTCGGCACCAGCGGATCGATTCAACCGCATATTTCACCTGGAAGCATCGTTATTTCCAGTGCAGCGTTGTGCCGTCAGGGCGCCGCCGACGACATCGCGCCGCGCGAGTTTCCCGCCGCCGCCGATCCGTTCGTGACGGTTGCACTCGTCGAAGCGGCGCGAACCGAAGGGGTCGAGCATTTCGTCGGCGTGACCGCATCGGTGGATACGTTTTACGAAGGGCAGGAACGAACCGGATCCGCCAATCCGCACCTGCTGCGCTGGTTGCGCGGCATAACCGACGAGTATCGCCATCTGAACGTACTCAACTACGAAATGGAAGCCGGGACGCTGTTCAAAATGGGGCTGGTCTACGGTTTTGCGGCTGGATGCGTCTGCGGCATTGTCGCGCAGCGCACCGCCAGCGAAGCGATCGTCGTCGAACGCAAAGCGGTTGCCGTCGAACACGCGATTGCCGTGGCTGTGCGCGCAGCAATGGCATTGAGCGCCTCTTCCGCCTGACCCGACGATTGGGTGCCGCCTCCATCCAGAAGCAGCAGGTGGTATAATGGAGACGGGCGCTTCAGCCGGGCGCTGGACCCATACGTCTGTTTCGGAAAGTCAATCAATAGAAGCGCCTGGGCGCGCCGGAAGAGCAGCGGAGTTGCGCTCTCTGGCGTCGCGCGCCCGCAACCCGTCCTGGCAGGGCTGAGGCAGAGCGCATCGGGCAGCAAGGAGGTCGCATATGGCAGAGAAACAAAAAACCGTTGTCGCCGCCGCGCTTGGCGAATGCGTGCACGTCGCCGGAGTAATGAACTTTCTGCGGATGGCGGAAGAGGTTGGCTGGCGCACGGTCTTTCTCGGACCAGCCACGCCCGTCGAGCGCGTGCTTGAGGCTGCCCGGCGTGAGCAGGCCGATCTGGTCGGCGTGTCCTACCGCCTGACGCCGGAAACCGGCGCCCATCTGCTGGGGCGTTTCGCCGAGGCGGCAGACGATCTCTATGCCGCAGGGGTGCGCTTCGCCTTCGCCGGAACGCCGCCGCTCGCAGAAAAAGCCGCCGCGCTAGGCTTCTTCGAGAAGGTATTCGATGGCAGCGAACCGGCCGATCAGGTGCTGGCGTACCTCAAAGGACAAAACCCGGCAACTGCAACCGAGGCGGATTTTCCGCAACGCACGGTTGATCGCATCCGCTGGAAAGCGCCCTTTCCGCTGATCCGCCATCACTTCGGATTGCCGACCATGCAGGCGACGATCGACGGCATCGCAAAGATTGCCGAAGCGCGCTGCCTGGATGTGATTTCGCTGGGAACCGATCAGGACGCGCAGGAGAACTTCTTCCACCCCGAACGGCAGGACCCGGCGCGCACCGGCGCCGGCGGCGTTC
>DAOTWI010000632.1:0-5455 GCA_034436075.1 Roseiflexus sp. | reverse complement strand
CCGCCCCCACGCCCCGCGCCGCCCACAGACGCCTCACCCGCCCACAGTGACCGTCACCTGCACTCCTGCGAATGAAACCCACAAATGGATATGTTCAAAGCCAACAATCACCTCGCATTGGTTATCGAACGTTAACGATCATGTCTCAAACATGTATTGCCAACGCAGACAATCAATGGTATATTCTCTCCAAATCCCACCGATGGAACCCAACAGTGGCGTTGAGCGTCCTGGCTCTCGTACATACCATTATCACGCTCAATCCCTGCGACGCCACACTGTCGTGATCCTCAATGATGCTTCGTTGCAGTGATGCGCCAACCTGCCTGAGCAATATTCGCCAAGCGGGCTGAGTTCTGGGATGCGCCTTCAATCAGGAAGAGGGGAGCGGTTGCACTGGCACTGCAATCGCAATCCTGGCGATCCTGCTGCCCGACATCCAGCCGATCGGCTCAGGTAACAGGCGATCCCCGCGCCGCTGGCACCGGCGGGGGATCGATGCAGCGGCGGCGTGAGCGCCGATGCGGTGGCATTATAGCATATGTCCCCTTCCCGCTCATGCTGCCGGGCCAGTACTTCACTTCGCGCGCCCTGGATTATCGCCAGGATTGCGCAGCGGCGGCGTGAGCGCCTGTGCATCTTCTATCTCGCTGCACCTGCTCCTTCGTCGCCGCTCGCCCGGCAAGGTCCTCGTTCGCGCACCAGTAACCGTCCGGTTTGCGCTCACGCGCACGATGCTGCGCGTGTTCAATGGAAAGGAGCAGAACCATGCGGCAGGTCGCTTTTTACGGCAAGGGCGGGATCGGTAAGTCCACCACGCAACAGAACACGGCAGCGGCGCTGGCGTCGATGGGGTATCAGTTGATGGTCGTCGGGTGCGACCCCAAGGCGGACTGCACCCGCCTGCTGCTGCGCGGCGTGCGCCAGCCGTCGGTGCTCGACACGCTGCGCGACGTCGGTCCTGAAAGCGTCCAACTCGAGAAGGTGGTCGTTAAGGGATACGGCGGCGTCAAATGCGTCGAATCGGGCGGACCCGAACCCGGCGTCGGCTGCGGCGGGCGTGGGGTGATTACCGCCATTCAAACCCTCGAAACTCTGGGCGCCTACAAGGAAGACCTCGATTATGTCTTCTACGACGTCCTTGGCGATGTGGTGTGCGGCGGGTTCGCCATGCCGATCCGCGAGGGGTATGCCGAAGAGATCTACATCGTCTGTTCCGGCGAGTATATGGCGCTCTTCGCAGCCAACAACATCTGCAAGGGGATCAAGAAGTTCGCCGAACGCGGTTACGCTCGCCTCGGCGGGCTGGTCTGCAATTCGCGCCTGGTGGAGAATGAAAAGGCGCTGGTCGAGGAGTTTGCGCGTCGCCTCAATACCAAGATGATCCACTTCGTGCCGCGCAGCAAGGACGTGCAGCGCGCTGAGATCAACAAGAAAACCGTCATCGACTACGACCCCGATCTGCCGCAGGCGCACGAGTACCGCGAACTGGCGCGCAAGATCGATGAGAACGACGAGTTCACCATCCCGACACCGATCACACAGGATGAGCTGGAAGACCTGATGCGCGAATACGGGATCGTCGATTAGCGGCGCACCAGCGTCATTGGAGGCTGCGATGGACGCTTCATCCGCCGGATCATGTCAGGGGGTCTGTTTTCCCAGAGTCGATCTGAGCACGCATCCGTGTTACAGCCGCGCAGCGCATTTCCGCTTCGGGCGCATCCACGTTCCGGTGGCGCCGCGCTGTAATATCCAGTGCAACTATTGCATCCGCAAGTACGCCTGCCCGAACGAGAATCGTCCTGGCGTCACCATGCGGGTAGTATCGCCCGACGAGGCGCTGCATACGGTGCGCCACGCCATCGCGCACGACCCGCGCCTGCGCGTCCTTGGCGTGGCCGGTCCGGGCGATGCGCTGGCGAATCAGGCGACGATCACCACATTCGAGCGCGCGCGCGATGAGTTTCCGCAGTTGATCCGCTGCCTCTCGACCAACGGCTTGTTGCTGCCGGATCAAATCGATGCCATCGAGCGCGCCGGCATCACGACGCTGACGATCACGATCAATGCGGTTGACCCGGCTATCGGCGAGCAGATATACGCCTATGTGCGCTACCAGGGCACGACCTACCGCGGGCGCGAGGCGTCTACGCTGCTCCTGCGCAACCAACTGACCGGTCTGCGGGAGGCGGCGCTGCGCGGGATGGCGGTCAAGGTCAACTCGGTGCTCATTCCCGGCGTCAACGACCATCACCTGATCGATGTCGCGCGCGTCGTCAAAGATCACGGCGCGTACATTATGAACATCATCCCGCTCATGCCCCTGGCGAAGTTTGCGCACCTGCCGGAACCTTCGCCCGACCTGGTCAACCGGGTGCGCGACGAGTGCGCCACGGTCATCGAGCAGTTTCGCAATTGCCAGCGGTGCCGCGCCGATGCCATCGGCGTTCCCGGCGAAGAGGGATGCGGCGCGGGTGAACGAGTCTGTATTCCGAAGTTTCTGGCGCAGCGGAAGGAGCAACGCCATGCAGTTCAAGTGCAATCAGACCCTGCCTGAACGCGCGATCCATATCGCGCTCAAGGGACCGGGCGGAACATGTCAGCGCGGCGATGGAACCGCCTGTTTCATCGCCAACAACGTCGCAACCACACCCGGCGACATGACCGAGCGCGGCTGCACCTACGCCGGCTGTCGCGGCGTCGTCGGCGGACCGGTCAAGGACGCCATTCAACTGACCCATGGACCCATCGGGTGCGCCTTCTTCTCGTGGGGCTACCGCCCGCACCTCGCCGACAGCGATTTTCATATGAAGTACACCTTCGTCTCTGACATGAACGAGACCAACATCGTCTTCGGCGGCGAGAAGAAACTGCTGCAATCGATCATCGAGGCGAGCGCCGAGTTCCCCGATGCGAAAGCGGTCTTCGTCTACAACACCTGTTCCACGGCGCTGATCGGCGACGACGGGCGCGATGTCGCCAAACAGGCGGAGGCGATCATCGGCAAGCCGGTGGTGTTCTTCGAGTGCGAAGGGTTTCGCGGCGTCAGCCAGTCGATGGGGCACCATGTCGGCAACGAGACGATTTTCCGCCAGCTGGTCGGCTCGGTCGAGCCAGAGGGCGATTTCAGCCGCTCGATCAATATTGTCGGCGACTACAACATCAAGAATGACATCCGCACCTTCGAGTATCTCTTCGAGGCGCTCGGATTGCGGATCATCACCCGCTTCACCGGCAACGTCTCAGTAGACGACCTGAGAATCATGCACAAGGCGGCGCTCAACATCGTCCACTGCCAGCGATCCGCCACCTACATCGCCGACATGATGAAGGAGAAATACGGCACGCCGTACATCAACGTCACCCTCTGGGGCATCAAGCATATGTCGCAGGCGCTGCGCGACACAGCCGCATTCTTTGGGCTTGAAGATCGCGCCGAAGAGGTCATCGCCCGCGAAGTCGCCCGCATTCAACCCGCTATCGACGCCTACCGCCAACGCCTGCAAGGGAAGCGCGTCTTCATTTACCAGGGCGGTCCGCGCGCCTGGCACTGGATCGAACTCCTGCGCGAACTGGGCATGGAGACCGAAACGGCAGCCACGACCTTCGGACATACCGACGACTACGAGAAGATTTTTAACCAGATCGCGGAAGGCGCGCTGGTGATCGACAATCCGAACGTTCCCGAAATCGAAGAAATCCTGACCCGGCGCCGCCCCGACCTCTTCATCTCCGGCAACAAGGAGCGGTACCTGGCATACAAACTCGGCGTGCCGTTCGTCAACGGGCACACCTACGACACCGGACCCTACGCCGGGTTTGTGGGCATGGTCAACTTCGCGCGCGACATCGACAAAGCCCTGCACGCGCCAGTCTGGACCACGCTGCACCAGCACGCCCGGCCCGCGCCCGCCGCTCACCACACAACGCACGGTTTCGAGGAGGTGGAGTCATGACCAGTTGTCTCACCATGCAGGATCGCGCCGTCGCCATCAACCCGACCCGCTCATGTGCGCCGATCGGGGCGATGCTCGCCAATTACGGCATTCACGGCGCCATCACCATCAACCACGGCTCACAGGGATGCGCCACCTACCCACGGCATCAGATGGCGCGCCACTTCCGCGAACCGGTCGAAGTCGCCACCACCTCGCTGACCGAAAAGACGACGGTCTACGGCGGCAAACAGAACCTGCTCGCGGCATTGAAGCATATCTGGGAGCGGTTCCATCCGACGATGATCATGGTCTGTTCGACCTGTCTGTCAGAAACGATCGGCGACGACATTCCCGGGATTATCGACGAGTTTCTGGACAAACACCCGGAGGTCACCATCCCGATCCTGTCGGTCAAAACCCCATCGTACATCGGCACCCACACGACCGGCTTCGACAATTTTCTCAAGGAAATCGCGCTCAATCTGCCGGATCGCCGCAAGAAGAAAGGCGAGACCAATGGCAAAATCAACATCATTCCCGGCTGGGTCAACCCCGGCGACATCCGCGAACTGAAGCATATGCTGCGCGACATGGGACTGCACGGGTTGTGGATTACCGATTATTCGGAGACCCTCGACGGCGGCTACTATAGCCCGCGCCCCCACTTCCCGCGCGGCGGCACGACCGTCGAGGAACTGCGCAGCTCCTCGAAATCGCTGGCGACGATCGCGCTCCAGCGCCACATCGGCGGCGAAGCGGCGCGCATCTACGAACGGCGCTACAACGTTCCCGCCCATGTGCTGACGATGCCCATCGGTCTGAAGAACACCGACGCCTTCGTCAACACGCTGGTCGAGATCACCGACCACACGATCCCCGAAGCGCTGGAGGTCGAGCGGGCGCGCCTGCTCGATGCGCTGGTTGATACGCATATGTACACCACCGGGTTGCGCGTTGCGCTCTTCGGCGATCCCGACCTGCTCGAAGGGCTGGCTGGGCTGATTGCCGAAATGGGCATGACCCCGGCATACATCCTGACCGCCGCCGATAACCGCCCCTGGGGGGAGCGGATGGTCGAACTGACTGAAGAACTGGGGGTCGAGAGCGAGATCATTCTCAAAGGCGATCTGCACGAACTGCACAAGCGCATCAGGCAACGACCGGTCGATCTGCTCATCGGGCACTCGAAAGGCAAGTTCATCGCCGACGCGGAAAACATCCCGCTCGTGCGGGTCGGTTTCCCGGTCGAAGATCGCTTCGGCTACCATCGCCGATCCATTGTCGGTTACAACGGCGCGATTGCGCTGGTCGATGAGATCACAAATATGATCTTCGAGCGGCGCGCAACGACAATTGTGAGCAACACCCTGCTCGAAACCGGTGTCGAAGGACCGACCGCCGCGCCGATCACCCTGCGCAACGGCGCAGCACGCCACCCGTAGCGGCGCCCTCCGTGGGCGCCCAATGCAGTAGCGGCGCCCCTCGTCGGCGCCCGTCGCCAGTGTCGGGCGTAG
>DAOTWI010000631.1:0-2226 GCA_034436075.1 Roseiflexus sp. | reverse complement strand
CGTCAACCCGCAACTTGAAGATCGTGAATTCGTCTATCAGATGGCGCGGGCGCGCTCCATCGACGAAACGGCGCTGCTGGCGCTGCTGGCGCAACTGCGCGCCACGCCAGCATCCGACGCTGACCTGTTGCGCGTCGTCGCTGTGGCGGACGCCTTCGTCGCCGCCCAGATGCGTGAGCGATAATCAATGCGCAAAATTGTCGAACATATGAGCCCGATACTCGATCTGCTCGATAAAGGGTGGGCGATCTACCGGCGCCATTTTCCTCGTTTCGTTTTGATTGGCATGGCGGGGCTGGCGCCAATCGCCGCGATGATCGTGATCGATCTGCTGGCAGGCGATGCTGAAGGCGATAGCATGAGCGCGTTGATCGATCTCGCAGGGGTGATCCTGGCGGCTTTGCTGTTGCTCTCCCTGATCGGCGGGTTGTCGCGCGCCGCTGCTGCTGCGATTGACGGTCGCGCCATTGATCTGCGCGAGGCGCTGGCGATTCATCCACTTGGCGTTGTCAAAGCCGGGTATTTCGCTGTCATCTATGGGCTGTTCACACAGATCGTCCCCGTGGCGTTGGGGATGCTGGGTCTCGTCTTGTATGACGTGGGGTTTTTTCTGTCCTTTTCATCTTTGGACTCATTCTTTCCCGATCCTGGTGCGGGTTATGCGCTTACGGCGCTGTCGGCTGTGATGTTTGCCCTGGCGTTCCTCGTTGCGGTCAGCGGTGTTAGCAGCATCATCTACGGGCTCCAACCGTGGTTTCTTGAACGGCTGCGTTTTGGCGAGGCAAAACAGCACAGCATCGCCTTGCTCAGATTTCGCTTTCGCAGCAATCTGATCGTCTGGGGATTAAGCGCACTCCTGATTATTGCAGTGAGTGCGCCGGTCGGTTGGGCGGTCGACGCGATCATGCCGCTGTGGGCGCTCCTGCCGGACGCAGAGTCGCCGACTGCAAACGCGGTGACCCGTATTGTGCAGTTGCTGTGGCTGGCGCTGGCGGCGCCGCTGTGGGTTATCTGGATGACGTTGCTCTACCAGCGCAATCTGGCGATGTTCAACGGCGTCGATCTGGCGCAGCGTATCGAGACATGGAGGCGACGATGAAACTTAACATCGCCGGGCGTTTGCGCTCGACGCTCGATCTGCTTGATGAAGGATGCGCGATCTACCGGCGTCACTTTACCAGTTTTGTGGTCATCGGGCTGGCGTGGCTGACGCCGATTGCGATTGTGATTGGCCTGCTCGTGGGCAACGCCGAATGGATTGGCGAAAACTGGCTCATATTGATAGCCCTGGCAGGCGCGCTCCTGGCGCTTCCACTGCTGCTCTACCTGATCGGCGGGCTGTCGCGCGCCGCCGCAGCCGCCAGCGACGGTCGCGCCATTGACCTGCGCGAGGCGCTGGCGATTCATCCGCTTGGCGTGGCGAAAGCCGGATGTTTTACGATCATCTACGGGCTCATCATGCAGGTTGCGTCCTCCGCGATCAGCCTGCTTTGCATCTGCCCGATCTATGTCATAGGATTGAGCGCCGGGGTGTTGTTTGCGACTGTCGACTCGGATAGCCCCGCTGGCATCGCAGCGCTGGTCGTATTTGGTTTGCTGATCACCGGAATGTATGTGCTGGGGTTCATCATCGGTGGCATCAGTTACAGCAGCATGTTCTACGCGCTCCAGCCGTGGCTCGTCGAACGATTGCGTTTTGGCGAAGCGCTGGAGCGCAGCGTCGACATGATCATGTTCCGCTTTCGCAGCAACCTGGTCGCCTGGGGGTTGAGCGCGCTCGTGGTCTTTGCAGTTGGCGCGTCGGTCAGTCTGGCGGTCGGGGTCATCATTCCGCTCCCGGCGCTGCTGCTGCTCGGCTCAGAGTCGACGATTGCGCAGGCGCTCGCCAGCATCGCGTGGCTGCTGGGGTTGGCGCTGGTGTTGCCGCCATGGTTCATCTGGATGACGTTGCTCTACCGGCGCAATCTGGCAGCGCGCAGCGGCGCCGGGCTGGCGCAGCGGGTCGAGGCGTGGGTGGGGCAGGTGCGAACGTTGCACGTTGAACGGTGAACGTCCCTGATCCTTGAGGTCTTCGCCAGTGACTCTGCGTTGCGATGGAACGCCGCTGGCGAAACAGCCTCCGCGTGCGGCAAGGACGAGGCGCGACCTCCAGGGTCGTGGCAGAGCGAACGTGAGGGTTGCAGACGAGCAGGTTACACGTAGGGGCGTCGCGGCGCGACGCCCACA
>DAOTWI010000630.1:0-2666 GCA_034436075.1 Roseiflexus sp. | reverse complement strand
GATCGTCGCGCAGGCGCCGCACGGCGCGGAAGACCGGACGCGCCGCTTCCGGGTCAGGCGCCCAGGGCGCGATGGTCATCAACCCGCGCACGTCGAGGTGCGGCAACGCGACGATCTGCTCGACATCAGCGCAAAAACGCTCGTAGATATCGGACTGTGCATCCCATCCGTGCAGATCGAACCCGGACTTTGTCGCTTCGCCGGAAACGTTGACCTGCAAGAGGATCGGCAGACGACCCTGCGCCTCAGCGGCGTACCGGTCGAGCAGTTGCGCCAGACGCAGGCTGTCGACCGAATGCACCATGTCGAACAGCAGCGCGGCTTTCTTCGCCTTGTTCGTTTGCAGATGCCCGATCAGGTGCCAGGTCAGGCGCTGGCGTTCCGCTCCAAGCGCCGCCATTTTGGCTTCCGCTTCCTGCACCCGGTTTTCGCCAATATCGCACAATCCTGCATCCAGCGCCGCGCGGATCTTGTCCGCCGGATGCGCCTTCGTCACTCCGACCAGGCGAATCGCGGCGGGATCGCGGTTGGCGCGGCGCGCAGCCGCGGTGATCCGCGCGCGCACGGCAGACAGTCGTTCGGTGAGCGTCTCCATGAACTATGGTATACTTTCGGTCAATAAGCATGTATCGTTTCCGACGCCATGATACACCAGGAACGCAGGTGAGCGGCGTGAACGCCAGGATCATTGGGGTGCTATTTGTCTGTACGGGGAATATCTGCCGTTCCCCCATGGCTGAGGGCGTCTTCCGGCATTATGTCGAGCAGGCAGGGTTAAGCGGGCGGATCAAAACCGACTCAGCCGGCACCGGCGCGTGGAATGTCGGCGATCCGCCGCATCCTGGCGTCACCGCCATTCTTGCCGAACGCGGCATCCGCTACGCCCATCGCGCGCGCGTCGTCCATCCCGACGATTTTACGCGCTTCGACTATATCGTCGCCGCCGAACGCGCCCACCTGGACACCCTGCGCCGCATGGCCGGCAGTTCGCTCGTGCGCCTCAGCCTGCTCCTCGACCACGCGCCCGACCTCGGCCTCCGCGATATTCCCGACCCCTACTATAACGGGCGCTTCCGCGACGTCCACGACATGATCGACCGCGCCTGCCGCGGGTTGCTGGATCACATTATCAGGGTTGAACGTCTTATGTGACGAGTAGTCAACGTTCTGCGCAACTGGCGTGCTTGTGTCGCAGGTTTGTTATCAGCGGAACGTTCCTATGAGCGCCGTCTTGAGCGCGGAGAGATCGCATGGTAACCATTACACGCGGTGATGTTGCATTGTGCGATCTCAATCCCGTCATAGGGACAGAACAGGCTGGCGTGCGTTCGGTGTTGCTGCGGGCTAATGGAGTTTGAAAAATTATTCCGCTATCCGCCTTGTAGCCCTGCGGCTGAAGCCGCGGGCTCCGGTTGCAAAGCCCGCCTTCGCGGGCTGGACGAGGCAATACCAGATTATTTTCAAACTCCATAAGTGGTCTGTAAAGTACGTTTTCCGGTGATTTACCGGTTGGGCAAGGCGAAACATTTGCCGCGTCCTGATAAGATAGACCTTCGCCGCGCTCATAGCAGCAAAAAGTCAGAAAACTTCGTTTACAAACCAATTAGCCCGCAGCGCAGAGGATGCGCGACCGCGCGGCACAGGTCTACCGGTTTCATCATCCTCCGCCCGCCGTGTCCGAATGCCGTCTGAATGCCCAGACCCATCAGCCTGCTACGATCATCGCTCCATTCAGGGCGAAGACTCGCCACCCCAGACGTTACATCCCCGCCTGCGCCAGCGCCTCGCGCACCAGGTCCGGCGTGATTTCTTTGAGCGAACGCTCGCGCGCCAGCGCCTCGACCTGCATCTGCATCTGGCGGCTTGCCGAAATACGCGGGATGTAGGGAAGTTTTTCCAGCGCCTCGTCGAGGACGGCTTTCGCCTCGAGCGACCAGGGGAGGTTCCCCGGCGCCGACTCGATCTTCGGCGGACCGCCGCGGATCATGCTGTACGCCTGATCGACCGGCAGGAAGTTGAACAGGGTGTCGTACAACCCGTTGACGATTTCCTGCACTACATAGACTGCGCCGCGGTACCCCATGAACGGCGTGCCAACCGCGCGGCGCACAGTGGGTCCGGGAAACGCCGCCATGAAGAAGCGCGCAAACTTTGCGCCCGCCTCGGACAGATAGATTTTTTCGTTGATCGAGCCGAAGACGAACGCAGGCGCGCGACGGTGCAGCATCTGGCGCACGTCGTCATTATCTGGATCATCAGGGCGACGGGGGCGGGCAGAGACAAAAGCGATCTTCATGCCCAACTCGTCTCCCAGGTAGCGCGCCAACCCTTCGGCATACGACCGCCCCGCAACGATGCCAATGTCCGTCGTGCCAAACCAGTCCCCCTGCGGTCCGCGCCACAGGTCCCACACGGCGCGCAGCGTCGTGCGTTTTTCGCTGGCAATGAACGCTTCCGCCTGCTCAGACGTTCCCAGCAGGCGCCCCAGTTCACGCACAAACGCTGTCGTTTCGCGCATGCCGAAGGGTGCGTAGAGCGTCGGTTGACCGAGCATGCCCGCCAGACCAGCGCCGAACTCGCGGTACATCACCACATTGACCTGCGCGGCTGCCAGGCGCGGCGTGTCCGCCAGCGTCGCCTCCATCGGGTAGACCAGATTGATCCGC
>DAOTWI010000629.1:0-5087 GCA_034436075.1 Roseiflexus sp. | reverse complement strand
CAAACCGGATCACTTCGCGCCAACCAATTCTTCCTCGGCGCTTTCCTGCGTTTCCTTCTGCACTGGCGGCGTGCCGTACATGAAGTACTCGGCGGGCAGCGGCGAACCGAACCAGATGATCCCCTTCGCCAGGTTCGACTCCTGCCACGTGATCGGCTTCCAGTCCGGGTCGAAGATCAGGTACCCGGCGTCGCCGAACAGTTCGACGCGGTTGCCGCCCGGCTCGAAGACATACATGAAGAGCGCCTGGCTGATGCCGTGCTTGCCCGGTCCCGCTTCAATTGTAATCCCATAATCGGAGAAGACGTCGGCGATGTCCGACAGGTGCTGCGGGATGCCGTACCAGTAGCAGATGTGGTGCAGGCGCCCCTTCGCGCCAGTGGCGTCGCGCATGGTCGCCACTTCGTGGACGAGCGGGCTGACGCTGAGCCACGCGCCCGCCTCGGAGCCGTCGTTCAGGATAATGTGCTCGCGCAGACGGAACCCGAGTTGATCCATCATGAACTGCTTGTTGGGCGTGACATTCTGGCACAGCAGGTTCACATGGTCGAGACGGCGCACCGGCACGCCGCGCAGCGGTCGCTTCTGCGGACGGTTGAGCAAATCGGTGCGCATCGTTTCGGGCGCCTGGTAGTACTCCACGTCCCAGAACAGTTCCATCGGGTGGCCGTCCGGCGTGGTGAACTGGTAGGCGCGCCCATGCCCGTGATCGCCGTCGATCCAGCCGCGCCCCAGACCAACCGCCTCAATCGCCTGTACGCGGCGCTCGAGCGCCTGCGGCGAGGTCGCGCGCCAGGCGACATGCCCGAGACCCGGCTGATCCGCCTCGGTGACCTTCAGGCTATGGTGGTAATAATCCTCATACGCGCGCAGATAGACCGATTTACCCGATCGCTCAGTTTCCTCGAGACCGAGCAGGTCCTTGAAGAACCAGAGGGTGTCGTTCAGTTTCGGCGTCAGGATTTCGATGTGCGCCAGTTGTGCGACATCGAAGATCGGCTCTTTGTGGTCCGTCATGGCTCATCCTCCTCCTTTGCAGGATTTTACGTGCCGTTGCCAAACCGTCGCAGAATAACGTTCACATCATCGGGGTTGATCAGGTCAGGAACCGTCCAGCCGTCGAGGTCGTACTCGCTGAGACATTGATCGGCGAACCCTTTGTACTGATCAGCGGCACCGGTCGCCATCGCCGTCAGCAACACCTCCAGGCGGATGTTCTCGTGGTTGCCGGCGTAGTTGCGCTCGTACAGTTCGTGCCGTCCGCCGAACTCGGAACCGATCGCGTCCCACAGCAGTTTCATCAGTTTGACGCGATCGAGCGACGAGTAGCCGTTCGAGCCGCGCAGGTACTTGTCAAGATAGCCGCGGATTTCGGGGGTCTTGAAATCGACGGCGTGCGAGTTCAGGTAGATCAGCGCGCTGGCGACATCGCTCTCGATCAGTTCCTTGACGCGCGGGTATGCAACCGTTGCAAACACGCGGTACGCCAGGCCGTAATCGAGGTTCGGCAGTACTGCGCCGTCGTTCCAGGGGATCGGCGTGCGCGCCATCGCATCACTGATCGCCCAGAACAGGTTGCGCCATGCAAGCACCTCGCCGACGCGCGCCTGGACGCCGCGGAACTCCTTCGCGCCCGTCGCCTCGACCGCTTTCAGGAACAGACCGGCGATAAAGTCGAGTTTGACCGCCATGCGGGCGCAGCCGTGGAACGTAAAGCGCGGGATGAAGCCGGAGAGCGGGAAGAAGGCGTTCACCTTCTCGACATCGCCGTAGACGAAGACGTTCTCCCACGGGATCAGCACCTGGTCGAAGATCATGACCGAGTCGTTCTCGTCGAGGCGGCTCGACAGCGGATAATCGAACGGGCTGCCCATGACCTCCGCCGCCATCTCATACGACGGGCGGGCGATCAGTTTGACACCGGGCGCGTCCATCGGCACGATGAAGATCAGGGCGAATTCTTTGCTCCTGATCGGCAGCGGGCCGTAGTGCGCAATGAAGTTGTAGTGCGTCAGTGCCGAACCGGTGGCGACGACCTTCGCGCCGCTCACGATCAGACCGGCGTCAGTCTCGCGCTCAACGTGCATATACACATCGCGGATTTCGTCCGGGGGACGGTTGCGATCAATTGGCGGGTTGACAATCGCGTGGTTGAAGTAGAGCACCCGCTCCTGCGACTCGCGGTACCAGCGCCGCGCATTCTCCTGGTAGGGAGCGTAGAACTCCGCATTCGCGCCGAGGGTTGCCAGGAAGGCGGCTTTGTAATCGGGACTGCGCCCCATCCAGCCGTAGGTCAGCCGCGCCCATTCAGCGATCGCATCACGCGCGCCGACCAGTTCGTCCGCACTGCGCGACGCGCGGAAGAACTTGTGAGTGAAACCGCCGTTGCCAGTGTCGGTGGGGCAGGTCAATACCGGTTGCTTCTCAGGGTCGTGCAGTGCATCGTAGAGGCGGGCAACCATGCGGGTAGCGTTGCGGAACGCCGGGTGGGTGGTAATGTCCTTGACACGCTCGCCATAAATCCAGATTTCACGCCCATCACGCAGACTTTCCAGATACTCCTCGCCGGTGAGGGGCACAGTCGTTTTCGCCACAGTCTCGACGGTCATTCGTTGACCTCCCTTTTCTCTTCGTACTATCGCCATTGATGCTGTTCAAAGGAAACGCCTGCCATCGCCGCCTGCCGCGCGGCTTCGTGTCACCTCCTTACTTCTCCCGCCTGGTGCGAATTGCAGTGTGCGGAGACGATTGGTTGAAAGAGCGTTGTTACGATGGCTTAAGGCTACCACCGATCTGACAAAACTTCCAGACCGATATTCGGCATAGTCGAACGGCGTCTTGATTTGTCGAATGATTGTAGTGAACAGGTTGTGCAGGTGTGAGTATGATGAGGGGGACACGGATTTGCACGGATGCGACGGATTGATACGGATCGGTTTAATGTTCAGTTGCAATAGTAGTACGTTTGCTCTACAATGGGATGCAACTGCGGGCTCATGGTCTTTGCGAAATAATGGACTTTGGATACATACTCTGCCATCCGCCTACCCGCCCGGCGACTAAAGCCGCAGGCTACGAAAAGCAAAGCCCGCCTTCGCGGGCTAAACCCGACCGTGACGGAATGAAGTGACACCGTCTCACTGGTTATTCGGATAGGCTTCTAGCAAGGTCAGCGCCATGCCGCTCCAGATCGACATCCCGCACGATGCAATCGCCGCCTTCTGCCAGCGCTGGCGGATCAAGGAACTGTCAATCTTCGGCTCGGCGCTGCGGGACGACTTTCGCCCCGACAGCGACGTGGATGTACTGGTGGTGTTCGAGCCTGGCGTGCGTATTGGGTTGATCGGTTTTGCGCGGATGGAAAACGAACTCAGCCAGATTCTCAAACGAACGGTTGATCTCAACACGCCAAATAGTCTGAGCAGGCGATTCCGGGGTGAGGTATTGCGCGAAGCAAGGGTTGTGTATGCGCAAACATGACGACCGCGTGAGTATGAGCCAGATGCTCGAGTATGCCCGTCAGGCGCGTGACATGGCAATCGGGTATGATCGATCTGACCTTGATACCAACTACATGTTGCGCTATGCCCTTATTTACCTGATCGAAGTCATCGGCGAGTCTGCACGGCGCGTATCGGCAGCGACACGCGAACAATACCCGCAGATACCCTGGAGCGATATCATCGGCATGCGCAATCGTCTGGCTCACGGGTATGACGCGATCGATCTCGATTTGCTCTGGGACACGGTGATCATCGATCTGCCGCCGCTCATCGCAATGCTTGAGTCTATCCTCGACGCATAACAGTGCAACCGTTTTCAGTGAGGTTGGCAGCAATGCCGCTCCAGATTGACATCCCGCACGATGCAATCGCCGCCTTCTGCCAGCGCTGGCGGATCAAAGAACTGTCGATCTTCGGCTCGGCGCTGCGGGACGACTTCCGCCCTGATAGCGATGTGGATGTGCTGGTGGTGTTTGATGAGTCAGCGTCGTGGAGCCTGTTCGACCTGGTGCATGCGCAACAAGAACTTGAGCGCATGTTTGGACGACCAGTCGATCTGGTCGAGAAAAAAGCTGTTCGCAATCCCTTCCGCCGACATCACATCCTTCACAATTGCGAGGTTATTTATGCAACCGGCGTTCTTCTAGAACCTCTGATCCCACCGCTTCCTCCCGAGGACGATGACTGAGGATCAAATATCCGCCTGATGATGTTATGTCCGTACCTCCCGCAATTGAGTCCTCACTCACCACTGCCGATCTCCCGGCATCCATCCTGAGCGCGATCAATGCATGCGCCGAGGCGTGCCGCGCTGCGCTGGTGCAACTCGAAGGCGACCGCGACCGCCTGCGTGAGGCGCTGGCGCGCCGCATCCACCCTGCGCCCGAGGGTCTGGTACGGAGATTGTGCGCGGTTGACGGCGCGCATGCGACCGTGCCCGCTGCCGGCGCTACCTTTGCCGCGATTGCCGCCGTTGCGGTCGAAGACGCCGAACTGACCGACCAGGACGTGCTGGTGCAGTTGATGCCGCCGGTCGAGGAACTGGAGACGATCATCAGCGGCGCGCGCACGGTGATGGAGTTGCGCCTGCTGGCAAAGCGCATTCGCGCAACGAGCAGCGGGTTGTTCGTGCTCGATGGGTCGTTCTATTCGGTGCTGCTGGAGATCAACCGCCTGCTGGTGCGCCACGCGCAGGATGCGCGCGGCGGACGGATGGCGCCGTGGTGGAAACCGTTCGATGAACTGCTCGAAGCCTTCTTTGCTGGCGAAGACTGGCGGCTGGTCCTTTCCTCGCGGCGAGTGATCGCCCATCCCAAACTGGCGACTGCCGCCGACGATGTGGCGAACCTCGCGCCGCACCTTTCCGGCACGGTGACCGACCGGACATTGTGGAGCACGGTGCTGGAGCCAGGGGAGTATTCGCTGCCGGCGCCGCTCATTCGCCGCGACCGCCCTCATTTGCTGACCGGGTATCGCTCGCCGCGCCTGAAGGATTTCGGCGAACGCCGGGCTGCCATCGAGCAGGGGTATGGTCAGTTGTACGTCATCTACTACCGGCCCGACGCTGCTGCGCCCGCCTACCGC
>DAOTWI010000628.1:0-4485 GCA_034436075.1 Roseiflexus sp. | reverse complement strand
GCCGCCAACAGCGCGCCCGCCACGCCCGACATTGACGCCACGTCCGACCCTGACGCCGGTTCCGGCGCCAACTGAGACGCCCATGGCAACACCTACGGAGGCGCCCACAGCAACGCTCACCCCGGCGCCTACAGCAACACCGACCGAGGCGCCTACAGCAACGCCGACCGAGGCGCCTACGGCGACGCCCACGGAACAGCCAAACACACCGCCTGATGTTGCTGAAGCTCCTGGCACTCCAACGGCTACTCCTGGCGCTTCAGGCGGAAATGGCACAAATGAGGTCGGCGGTACTGCTTCCAATCCGGCTTCTCCGTAAGGGGCATCGTCTCCTCACCATCGCCCCGGCAGCGCGAAACCCTGTATAATGGAACCTCGTTCTGCTTCTCATGATGTTTTTCGACACACGTATGACGCTGACATTCGAAATCGAGGCGCGCGATCAGCATAGTCGCGCTCGCGTTGGACGGATCACGACCGCTCACGGAGTCATCGAGACGCCGGTGTTCATGCCGGTTGGCACCCGCGGCTCGATCAAGTCGCTGACTCCTGATGAAGTGCACAACCACGGCGCACAGATTATTCTCGGGAACACCTATCATCTCTACCTGCAACCCGGTCACGAGTTGATTGCGCGCATGGGAGGGTTGCATCGTTTCATGGGGTGGAAGGGACCCATCCTGACCGATAGCGGCGGGTTTCAGGTGTTCAGCCTGGTGTATGGCGGCATTGCCGATGAGATCAAGGGACGGCGCCCAACCCAACAGGTGCAGCCTGGAATGGTCAGAGTCACCGATGATGCTGTGGTGTTCAAATCGTATCTCGACGGGTCAAACCACGTCTTTACTCCCGAACGCAGCATTGAGATCCAGAAGGGCATTGGCGCTGATATCATTCTCTGTTTCGATGAATTGCCTCCGTTTCACGCCGGGTACGAGTACACCGCTCGTTCGCTGGAACGCACCCACGCCTGGGAACGCCGCTGTCTGACATTCCATCAGGAGACCCGCACGGGCGGGTTGCCGTTTGTTCCGCCGAATCCCGATCAGGCGCTGTTCGGGATCGTTCACGGAGGCGTCTTTCCCGATCTCCGGCGCACAAGCGCCGAATATCTGCGTGAACTTCCGTTCGATGGATTGTGTATCGGCGGTTCGCTTGGCAGTGACAAAGAGCAGATGCGCGCTGTCGTGGACATGACCGTGCCGCATCTGCCCGACCATCTGCCGCGCCACCTGCTTGGCATTGGCGATGTGGATGATCTGATCGAATGCGTGGCGCGCGGCATCGATATGTTCGATTGCGTCAGTCCGACGCGCCTTGGCAGGCACGGTGCGGCGCTGGTGCGCGATACGACTACGCCTCCTTCAGAGCGGCGCTGGAGGCTGAATGTCGCCAATGCTGCGCTGCGCGATGACCAGGAACCGCTGGACTCGTGGTGTGATTGTTATACATGCCGGCGCTATTCGCGCGCCTACATCCACCACCTGTTTCGGGCGCAGGAATTGCTCGGCATCCGGCTTGTCAGCCTGCATAATGTCGCTTTCTTGCTCAAACTGATGCGCGAGATTCGTCAGAGCATTCGTGAGGGGCGCTTCGCCCAACTGCGCACTGAATGGCTTGGCGATTGAACATTGACCAGAACCTGTTGCGGGGTCTATAATGACATTCTGGCGCTGCGTTGTCGGCGCTGCGGCAAGGTGGACAGGCGGGTGCGGCATTGCGGGATCGGGTATACCGTTGCGAAGCGATCATCATCCGGCGATCCGATAGCGGCGAGGCGGATCGGGTGTTGACGATTCTGACGCCGTTCGGCAGGCAGCGGGTGATCGCAAAGGGCGCGCGCAAGATTCATAGTCGCCTGGCGGGGCATATCGAGCTGTTTACCCATACCATCCTCATGCTGGCGATTGGGCGCAATCTGCACATCGTGACGCAGAGCAGTCCGCTGGACCGCTTCGAGCGCCTGCGCACCAACCTGGAGCGCATCGGCGCCGCCTATTACGCCGCCGAACTGACGGATCGCCTGATCGAAGAAGAGAGTGAGAACCAGCGCGCGTTTGAGTTGTTGCTCGGCGCCCTGCGCGCGCTCGATGCCGGCGCTGCCGTCGATCCGACCCTGCGCGCCTATGAGTTGCATCTGCTGGATGCGCTAGGGTACCGCCCGCAGTTGCACGAATGCGCAACTTGCGGGATGACGCTGACCGAGACGACGGATCGGTTCAGTCCGGTTGCGGGTGGTGCGCTTTGCCCGCAGTGCGCGAGCGCTGATCGTTGGGCGCTGCCGATGAGCCTGCCAGCGTTCAAGGTGTTGCGCTACCTGCAGACACAGCCGCCGGAGATTGCCGGCGAGTTGCGTTTATCAGCCGCCACACGCGCCGAGGCGGAATCGTTGCTGCGCGCCTGCTTGCGCCATATCCTGGAGCGCGACCTGCGTTCGCTGGCATTCCTCAACGACGTCCGACAGCACTCTGAAGCATCCCTGTCCGCCGGATCAACCGGGGCTCAAGGAGTTGACGATGAACGCGATTGACTCCCTCCTGGGGCGCGGTGAACGTGTGCGCTACATTGGACGGCAACATGTGTTTGTATTGATCAGCAACATTCTGACCGAATTGTTGCTGATTGGCATGTTGATTGCCGCTGGCGTCGTCTCGCAGGTGGCGTTTCCTGATAAAATGCTTGCGGGCATGGAAGTCGGCGTTCTGGTGTTGATCGTCTGCGTTATTATTAGCCTCCTCGTCCTCGGCAGCGCTTTTCTCGATTATCTACGCTGGTCGAATGAACAGTGCGCAGTGACGGATCGGCGCGTTATTCTGCTGCGCGGCATTTTCAACACCGAAACGATTGATATTCCAGTCGAGAAGATCAACGAAGTGGAACTGCGCCAGAATTGGATCGGGCGTCTCTTCAATTTCGGGGATATCGAGATCATCACGGCCTCGGAGTCGGGGATCAGTCAATGCCGCAGTCTGGCTGATCCGCAGGGATTCAAGCGGGCGATGGACGATGCCCGCTACGATATCGAGCGAAGCTATGCTTATATCGATCAGCGCGATATCGATGCCTATCTCGACCAGGATGATGCGCGGCTCGATGATGCTAATGTTGATCACATTTCACTCGCGCTGCAACGGCTGGCGGATATGCGTGATCGCGGGCTGATCTCGCGGGAAGAGTTCGAAGCGAAAAAACGGGAATTGCTCAGCCGCATCTAGTCGCGCCATTCGGCAACGCTGGATGACGCAGGGAAGGCACAGTGAACGACCTTTTGACACAGATCGACCATGCACGTTCGATCATCGCCGCTCACACACCTGTCGCGCCGCGTATTGCGATTATTCTTGGATCAGGGTTGAGCGCCCTGGCAGACTATCTCGACCGTGCGACGGTCATTCCCTACACCGCGATCCCCGGCTTTCTGCCCACGACAGTCGCCGGTCATCGCGGTGAACTGGTCATCGGCATGCTGGAAGGTCAACCGGTCGCCGTCATGCGTGGGCGGTTCCACTTTTACGAGGGTCACTCGATGCACCAGGTGACGTTTCCGGTGCGGGTGCTGCACGCGCTCGGATGCACCACGCTCGTGGCAACCAATGCGGCTGGCGGGTTGCACGCCAACTGGTGCGTCGGCGATCTGATGCTCATCACCGACCATATCTTTCTTCCGGGGCTGGCGGGTCATCATCCGTTGCGCGGTCCGAACGATGAGCGGCTTGGTCCGCGGTTTCTGGCAATGGTTGGCGCCTACGACCGTGCGTTGCTGGCGCTGGCGCGCAGTGTGGCGGATCGCCTGGGCATCTCGCTGCGCGAAGGGGTCTATCTCATGCTATCGGGTCCTGCGTTCGAGAGCGGCGCCGAGTTGCGGATGTGTCGACTGCTCGGCGCCGATGCGGTTGGCATGTCGACGGTGCCAGAGGTGATCGTGGCGCGACATATGGGGATGCGCTGCATGGGGATTTCGCTGATCACCAACCTGGCGTTGCCCGACGGTCCCCCCGCCAACCATCAGGAAGTGCTCGATGCGGGCGAGGCGGCGCGACCGAAGATGGCGGCGCTGATCCGCGGCATCCTTGCACGTGTTGATGGCGCCGTTACCATCCCCACGTCCCCGGACCGCCCTTGAACGGTCCGACGATGTCCGAAGTGATCCAGCCGCCGTAGAAGTCGCCCTCCTGCGCGACCACCAGTTCGTCATCGACGTAACAGGCGTCCATACGGCTCGGATAGAAGGCGACATACCCGGCAATCGCTTCATACCCGGACGAGGGTTGGGCATAGAACCATGCAGCGTTCGTGGCGCGGTGTTCACCAACCTGAACCGTGTAGTACCCCGCCATGCCCTTGAATTCGCAGAATGACCGCTTGCCGGTTGGCGTCAGATACTCCATCCGAATATCGCCGGGCGGGATGTAGTAGGTCGGCGGATGGCTCGTCTCCAGCACCCGCAGCGCGCGGCGGGTGTCGGCGATTGTCACGCCGCCGAAG
>DAOTWI010000627.1:0-4771 GCA_034436075.1 Roseiflexus sp. | reverse complement strand
CGACTGCTAGGCAACCCGACGCTGCGTGAGTGGTTTCGCCCCGCCGCCATCGCGCGGCTGCTGGCGGAACACGACAGCGGGCGGATCAACCACGGCAAGCGCCTGTGGGCGTTGCTGCTGTTCGGGGTGTGGGGGGAGACATACGTCAGGCAGGTGATGCGGAACGGGATATGATCCAACTAATGACCGTTGTAACCGTAAACTACAACCACAGCCGCTACCTCTCAGCGTACCTCGACTCGCTGCGCAGCAGCAGGCATCCGATCAGCAGCATCATCGTCGTGGACAATGCTTCGACTGATGAGTCACTGGCGCTGCTGCACTCCTATCCAGAAGTGACAGTCCTGGCGAACCAGAGCAATATCGGCTACTCCGCTGCGCTCAATCAGGCGATTAGGCACGCGCCGACAAACCTGGTGTGCGCCACAGGACCCGACGTGGTCGTCGAGCCAGACTGGCTCTGCCTGCTGGTTGAACACTACCAGCGCAATCCAGAAACCACATTTGCTGTAGCGTCGCGCGTGCTGACGATAGACAGAACGCAGGTGCAGTCAGCGGGAGGAAGTCTCCATTTTTGCGGGCATCTCAACGTCTATGAGATGTGGCAACCGGTCGTCCCGACAGGCGACGCGACGCCGCGTGAGGTAGGCGCGATTGACTCGACGTCGGTGCTGTTCGATCGCGAGAAGTTTCTTGCGATTGGCGGATGTGACCCGGATTTCTTCGTCTACCACGAAGAGTTCGACTATTGCTATCGGGCGCGCATGCGCGGCTGGACGTGCTGGTATCATCCGGGATCGGTCGTGTATCACGGCGAAGGATCGGCTGAATTTTCGGTTCGCGGCAGCGGCGCCTATCCCCGCAGGCGCCCCTTCCTGCACACGCGGAATCGGTTGCTGTCAGTGCTGAAGAATTACCAGATGCGCACGATTATCGCCATCCTTCCGGCGCTGCTCCTGGTGGAAATGCTGACATTGCTCACCCTGCGGCGCATGAAGCTGCACGGCGCATATGGCGACGCGCTGCGCTGGTTGTGGCGTCACCGCAAAGAAATCATGCTCAAGCGCGCAGTGATCCAGCCATCCCGCCGGGTTGATGATGGTCGCCTGCTGAGCGCCGACGCCCTGACCATCTCGCCAGTCGTGATCCAGTCGCCGGTGATGCGCCTGGCAAAAACGCTACTCGACCACGTGCTGGCGCTGTACTGGAGCGGAGTGCGCGAGGTGGTGCATTCATTACATAGAGCATCATGACCGATTCGTACAAATTATGCGTGATCATTCCGACGCGCAACCGGCGCCATGATCTGCTGGCTTGCTTGCGCACGCTTGCTCGCCAATCACGGATGCCAGACGAGGTGATCATTGTGGATTCTTCAACAGATCTGTGCGGCGATGAAGAACAGGTCTATGCCACAGCGACCGCCCCTGTGCCGCTGCGATATGTGCGCGCGCTGCGGGCAGGGTTGCCGAGTCAGCGTAATCAAGGATTGAGTCTGACAGATCATTATACAACCCATGTGCTGTTTCTTGATGATGATGTTGTGCTTGCCGAGCAGTACTGTGAAGCGTTGCTCACCGCATTCGCCGAAAAGCCGGATGCTATCGGCATTGGCGGCTGGATCACCAATCCGCAGGCGCCGCCATTCGGTCGCGCCTTCTTCTGGTTTTTGCGCCTGTTTCTGATTTACGGCACAACGCCAGGCGGCGTTTTGCCGTCAGGTTTCAACACGCCAATGTTTGTGGCGCAACCGCAGCAACCCTTCCAGACAGAATGTCTTGAGGGAGGGAATATGTGCATACGACTCGAATACATGCGCGATTTGCGGTTTGATGACCGATACGAAAGGTTTGCCGGTTATGCCTACTCCGAGGATTTAGACTTCACATATGAATTAGGGAAGCGTGGCGTTTTGTGGGTGATGCCATATGCACAGATGGAACATCATGTTTCCCCCGCTGCACGGGCGCGGGAATTGCGTTTCGGCATCTGTCAGGTCTTCAATCGCGCATTGTTTGTGCGCAAGCATTTTGGAGGCGGAGTCTACCACTGGTTGTGTTTTTTGTGGTCGATGATCGGAATGATGCTGCTTAACATCGCTATGGCAAGTCGGGGACGTCCAATTGATCGCTTCGTCGGCAATGTGTTTGGTCTACTGGTCGCGCCTGGAGAACTCAGGCGACTGTTTCGCACGAGTTGACGCCATGCCCCAACTCCTCGACTATCCCATATATGCCTGGCAGGTCTGGCGCGGCGAGCGGTCGCGCGGCGAGGCGGAGCTGGACCGTTGCCGGTACGCGGATGTCGCCGGGTGCGTAGATTTCTCCCGTCCGCTGACGATCCTCGACCTGGCGAATGAGCGGTTGCGTCCGCAGTACGCCATTCTGCGGGCGCAGGGGCATCGCGTGGTCGGCATTGATCTGGTCAATCGACCAGACCATTCGTGGAAGGCGCGCGCCTATGCGGTCGCACGCTCGCTCTACACAGATCGACTGCGGCTCCCGGCGGCGGCGATGCGCACCGATACGCTGGTGTGCGGCGATGTCGGGCGGCTGCCGTTCCCCGACGCCGCCTTCGACCTGGTGACCTCAGTGGCGGCATTTGAGCACTTTCTCGACGTGCCGGCGGTCGTTGCGGAGGTGGCACGGGTTCTGAAACCCGGCGGCGTGGTCTGGGCTGCGATCCACATCTTCACTGCGCCGTCCGGCGGGCACAACCTGAGTTTCGCTGAAGTGCCGCTGCGCCGCGTGCCGCCGGGGGTCGAGCCGTGGGATCACCTGCGCCAGCGGCGGTTGCCGTTCAGCGTGCCGCTCAATGAGTGGCGCATTCGTGATTATCTCGACGCATTCGGACGGCATTTCGAGATTATTCGTCACTACTGCCATATGCGCGAAGGTGAACATCTGCTGACGCCGGAGATCGAAGCGGAACTCGCGGCGCGCGGCTATACACGCGATGAACTGACGTGCGGGGCGTATGTGATTGTGGCACGGCGTACCTGGAATGGGACACGGACTCTGACGGATTTGAGAAATATTCCGCTATCCGCCTTGTAGCCCGGCGGCTGAAGCCGCGGGCTCCGGGTGCGAAGCCCGCCTGCGCGGGCTAGACCAGGGCGATACCGAATTATTTGCTCAAATCGTAAGCCGCAGGCTCGATCGTATGTATTTCAAAATGTTTGTAAGTCGCGGGTTGTAGCGTGGACGGTGGGAGCGATGGACGGCGAGGGTTGCGTTGGGACGCCAACCCAGATGTTGCAGGCAGGGGCATGATCCCGCTCGTAGCAACGCCGGACCGTTTGGTTTTGGGACGGGTTCTCCATACGGGAGGAAGCCTTGCGCATTCTGTTGATATCGTACTACTTCCCGCCCTACAACATCATCGCCTCGCTGCGCGTTGGCAAAACGGCGAAGTATCTGCGCCAGTTCGGGCACGATGTGCGGGTGGTGACGGCGCGCAGCCTGCCGTACCCCGCCGACCTGCCGGTTGAGGTTCCTGCCGAAGACATGATCGCCACCCCCTGGATCAATGTCAGTTTGCCGCATACGCTTGCGACCCGCTTCCGCCGCCATCGCGCTGGCATTGTGGCGCTGTTCGACAAGGCGCCAGCAACACAGGCGCAGTACACCGTCGCGTTGCGCCTGCTCGACGCCTATCGCACGCTGGTTGCGTTCCCCGATGATGCCATCGGCTGGTTTCCCTTCGGATGGACAGCAGCGCAACGCCTGTTGAAGCGATGGCGCCCGGATGTCATTGTTGCCAGCAGTGGTCCGCCGACGTCGCTGCTGATTGCCGGCGCCCTGCACCGGCAATACGGTCTGCCGTGGGTCGGCGAACTGCGCGATCTCTGGACGGACAATCATTACTATCTGTATCCGATGTGGCGGCGCGTGCTGGAAACATGGCTCGAACGCCGGGCGCTGCGCACTGCCGCCGGACTGGTCACAGTCTCTGAACCGTTGGCGCGCACGCTGCGCCTGCGCTACAACCTGCCGACTGAAGTAGTGTTGAATGGGTTTGACCCTTCCGACTATCCGCCGGTGCGACCGGTGCGCTCTGATCCGCAGTTGACTATCGTGTACACCGGAACAATCTATCGCGTGAACCAGAGCGCCGCGCCGCTTTTTGCTGCATTGCAGCGCCTTGGATCACGCGCCGAGCAAGTGCGGGTGACGTTCTACAGCCACAGTATCAACGGCATCGTGGCGATCCGGTCCGAAGCGCAGCAGTACGGCGTCGAACGCCTGCTCGACATCCGCGACGCCGTTGCTCACCGCGCGGCGCTGGCGCAACAGCGCGCCGCCGATGTCCTGCTGCTGCTGTTGTGGAACGATCCCCGCGAGCGTGGCGTTTACACCGGCAAACTCTTCGAGTACCTCGGCGCGCGCCGCCCGATCCTGGGGATTGGTCCCGCCGATAATGTGGCGGCTGACCTGATCCGCGAACGGCAGGCAGGCATGGTTTCCGCCGATCCCGATGAGATTGCCGGGCAACTCGTGCACTGGCTGGATGCGAAGGAGTGTGGCGGCATTCCCGACCTGCCGGAGTCGGTTGCCGCCGGGCTATCGCGTGAAGCGCAGGCGCGCCGCCTGGAGGCGTTTCTGGATCGGCTCGTCGGGCAGCGCATGCTGTCGGGGGTGCAGTCGCACGCCGAATAGATGTTCTGCTATTCGCCTGCCCGCCCGGCGACGGGGGGAGTCCGCCCGGCGACTGAAGCCGCGGGCTCCGGGTGCGAAGCCCGCCTGCGCGGGCTAGACCAGGGCGATACCGA